>NZ_JBEXHY010000020.1:0-74251 GCF_040608295.1 Micromonospora sp. NPDC005197
GTAAAGAACTCGGCTGTGGCTAAGCGCGTAGGCGGGGGCGGGGGGGGTGTTGGCGGGGGGGCCGGCCCGGCCGACGAGTCCGGGCCGGTCGGGCTGTCCGTGGCGCCCGTCTCCGGGCTGGACGGCTCGGGCGCGTCAGTGTCCGGAGCCCAGGCCGACCGGGTGGAGCCGGGCACGCCGTACGCCGGGGTGGCGTCGAACGGCACCCAGCCGATCCCGTCGAAGAAGACCTCGGTCCAGGCGTGCAGGTTGAGGTTGGTCAGCGTGTACGTGTCGCCGTCGCGCTTGCTGCCATTGGTGAACCCGAACGCGACCCGGGCCGGGATGCCGGCCGAACGGACCAGCCAGGCCATGGCGGCGGCGTACTGCTGGCAGTAGCCGACCTTGTTGGTGAGGAAGTTGACGATGTCCTGGCCGCTGCTGCCGCTCTCGGTGCTGAGCCGGTAGCTGAACCCGTTGTCCGCCGAGAAGTGCTGGTAGATCGCGAGCACGCGGTCGTAGTCGGTGCGCTTGCCCTGGGTCAACCCCTTGACCAGCTCCTCCACCTCGGGCACCGGCCCGGGGGTGGCGGTGAGCTGGCGGCGGACCGGATGGTCGGCGGGCAGCGGCCGAGCGGCCCGCAGCGCCGCCGGCGTGTACGTCGAGCGGACGTAGTCGAAGGAGTACTTGCGACCCCGGGAGTTCTCCCGGTTGGAGAAGACGACCTGCTGGCTGGGGTCGTACAGCCAGTTGCTGTTGAGGTCCTCGGTGCGCACCGGCTCGGCGTACACCGGCATGAGGGACATGCTGAGGCTCTTGGTGACCTCGACGGTCGCCTGGTAGCGGACCTGCTGCACCCCCTGGCCGGCCCGCTCGGTCGGGTCCGGCAGATCCCGGTTGGCCGGCCGGCCACTCGGGTTGCGGGCCTGGAAACCACTCGGGCGCAGCTCGTCGGCCACCGCGTAGCGCAGGTAGAACGGGTTCGGCTCGGAGGTGGTCACCTTCACCAGGTCGGCCACCTCGGACTGGTTGAGCTGGCCGGCGAGCGACGCGAACAGGTCGATCCGGCCGGACGAACCGCCCGCGCCCCGGCCGGTGCCGCTGCCGTTGCCCGTGCCACCGGAGAGCGTGTCGAGCAGCCCACTGGTCATGCCGGGCACCGCCAGTGGCAGCGCCACGGCCACCACCACGCCGACCACGGCGAGCCGACGGCCGGCGGAGGCCAGCGGCGACGCCTCCCACACGTCGACGTCACGACCGTCTCCGGTGAACCGCCGGCCGAACCGACGGACCCGGTCGACGTTGTCGGTGACCAGCAGCCACAGGTAACCGGCCGCGCCCACCACGAACGGCGCCGGGGGGACGCTGTCCACGTAGACGGCGACCGGCACCGAGTAGATCGCGAGCATCGGCAGCCCGGCCAGCGCGGGCCGGCGCAGCCCCACCGCCAGCACGTCCACGAGCACGGCCACCCCACCGACGCCGAGCACGGTGATGAACAGCAGCGGGTCCGTGTCCGGAACCTCGACGCCGTACGAGCGCATGTCCTGCGCCGAGCCGGCGAGCAGGTCGGCGAAGTGCTCGATCGTGGCCGGCGTGGGCAGGAAGGTCAGCAGCTCGCTGCCGCTGGGGAACAGCCAGGTCAGCGCGAGCAACAGGGCGGCCAGCATGCCGAGCACCTGACCCCACAGCGGTGCGCGGACGAGCCGCGTCAGCGCGGCGACCCCGGCCACCACGGCTACCGCGATCGCGCACTGGATCAGCCACGTCCAGGTCTGGAAGATGGCCGACAGCGGCGCGGCGGCGAGCAGTGTCGCGGCGGCCGCCACCGCGCCGGTGTTCCGGCTGGCGATCATGAGGGGAACCTTCCGTTCATCGCACGCCGCCGGCGACCGTCTCGGCCAGCGCGGCGCGCAGGGCGAAGCCCTGAGATCCTCGGCCGGCCTGCGGCCACAGCGCCGGCAGTCGGCTGCCGTGGTCGACGCCGACCACCCGCCAGCCACTGCGCACCATGGCCAGCACCGCCGCGCCGTGCGTGTGCTCCGCCTCGGCGCGGGCCTTCTCCGGGAGGCTCAGCCAGGTGGAGCTGTCCAACAGGAAACCGGCGCACGTCGCGCCGTTGCCCCGCAGCCCGGCCAGCAACTCGGCCTCGGCGACGCTCACCATGCCGAACAGCCCGATGATCAGACCACCGTCGGCGCGCTGCCGAACCCGCTGCACCAGCCCGGTCACGTCGGCCCGCTGGTCCAGACGTACCTCGGCCAGGTGGTCGAGCAGCACACCGTCGCCGCCGCCCTCCGAGGCGTCCACGTCGACCCCCGAGCCGGTGACCAGGCGCAGCTTGTAGCCGGCCTGCCGCAGGTGCACGGCGATGCTGGCGGCGGCGGAGACCGCCCACTCGAAACTCGCCGTCGGGCCGTCGCCCCGGTGGCCGTACGCGCGGGTGTCCAGGACGACCGTGGCCCGACTCTCCCAGGGCTGCTCCTCCCGGCGCACCATCAGCTCGCCGGTGCGGGCGGTGGACTTCCAGTGCACCCGGCGCAGGTCGTCGCCCCGGCGGTACTCCCGGGTCGCCGCGTCGTCCTCGCCGTGCACCGCCACCGAACGCGCCCGGCTGTCGCCGCTGCCCGCGTACTCCCCGGGGAGCCGGACCGACGGCAGGGGCGTGACCTGCGGGATGACCGTCAGGTGGTCGGTGCTGGGAAACGCCCGGGTGAGCTCGCAGAGACCGAACGGGTCGGTCATCCGAACCACCAGCGGGCCCACGTCGTAACGGCCCCGCACGTCGGCACGGACCGTGTACGCCACGGAGCTGGCCTGGTGCGCGCCGAGCCGCTCCAGCACGACCCGTGGCCGACTGCCCAGCGCGTAGGGCAGCCGGTCCTCCAGTAACAGGGTGCCGGTGGGCAGCCGGGAGAGGTTCTGCAGGCGCAGCACCACCCGCGAGTTGGCCCCGACCGGGACCCGGTGCGGGTCCAGCGAGCGGTTGCAGGCCAGCTTGTAGCGGCTGCGACCCACGTAGGCGGCGGCCAGTAGCGGCAGGATGGCCAGCAGTACGGCCACCCGGAGCAGGTCCTTCTCGCCCAGGATGACGGCCGAGATCGCCGCCGCGATCGCGGCCGCGAGGAACGAGCGCCCGCGGGTGGTCAACCCGCGCAGCCCGGCACGCACGTCACGGCCTCCGCGGCTCGTAGGGCGCGCGACCGTTGCCGGTGGCGGGCCGGGTGTCGTAGGGGCTGCGTTGCCGGTCGTGCGGCAACGGCAGTCGGTGCACCAGCTCGGAGACGATCGCGTCGGTGGTGCGTCGGGCGAGCTGCGCGTCAGCCGTCGGGATGATCCGGTGCGCGAGCACCGGCACCGCCAGGGCCTGCAGGTCGTCGGGGAGGACGTAGTCGCGGCCCTCCAGCGCGGCGACCGCCCGGGCTGTGCGCAGCAGTTGCAGGGTCGCCCGGGGGGACGCGCCGAGGCGCAGGTCGGGGGCCTCGCGGGTGGCGGTGACCAGGTCGATGGCGTACTGCTTGACGGCGTCCGCGACGTGCACCTGTCGGACGGTGGCGATGAGCTGCCGGACGATGTCCGCGTCGGAGACCGGCCGCAGCTCGTTCAGCGGGTCGGTGCCGCCGTGCCCGTCCAGCATGGCCAGTTCGGCGCCGGCGTCGGGGTAACCCATCGCGATCCGGGCGGTGAACCGGTCGCGCTGCGCCTCGGGCAGCGGGTACGTCCCCTCCATCTCGATCGGGTTCTGGGTGGCGATGACCATGAACGGGGTCTGTAGCTGGTAGGTCACGCCGTCGACGGTGACCTGCCGTTCCTCCATGCACTCCAGCAACGCCGACTGGGTCTTCGGCGACGCCCGGTTGATCTCGTCGCCGACGACCAGGTTGGCGAAGACGGCCCCCGGACGGAACTCGAAGTCGTGGGTCTCCTGGTTGTAGACGCTCACGCCGGTGACATCGCTGGGCAGCAGGTCGGGGGTGAACTGGATCCGGCGCACCGTGCAGTCGATGGACCGCGCCAGGGCCTTGGCCAGCTTGGTCTTGCCGACGCCGGGAACGTCTTCGATGAGGAGGTGACCCTCGGCGAGCAGAACGGCCAGGGCCAGCCGCACGGTGGCGGTCTTACCCTCGATGACCTGCTCGATGTTGGCCACGATGGCCTCGCTGGCGGCGCGGAACTCGTCGTGCGGCAACAGGCCGCCCACCTCGTCCCAGGTCTGTTGTGTCACGGGCCTCCTCCTCGTCGCCGTCACGGCAGCTCTGTAGAGAGCACCTGGACCCGCCGTTGGGTTCGCGACGTCGAGCCTCGTTTGCCGCAGGATTCTCACTGGCCTCTCAGGCTAACCATGTTTGTCGTTATCGCCGACCCCCGCAGGTAGTCCGCCGCTTACGCACGGATATTCGCCGAGTTGGGGGATCGACCGGACCGCGCCCGGCGGTTCCTCCGGTCCCGTCGGCGACGGGGTACACTGCCGAACATGGCCGGAGTCTTCCTGCTTCTTACCGGGCCGTGCTGATGCGCTGAACGCGCGACAGCACGGCGGCCCCTCCTGCGCGAGGGGCTTTTTTGTGCCCGCCGCCGGTCCGGCCCGGCGGTGCCGAGACGAAGCGAAGCGAAGCGAGGAGAAACGATGAGTGAGGCAGCCGCACCGGCGGGCGACATCCCCCCGTTCCGGTACACCGCGGCCCTGGCCGACGAGATCGAGACCCGTTGGCAGGAAACCTGGGCGCGCGAGGGCACCTTCCACGCACCGAACCCGACCGGTCCGCTGGCCGATCCGGGCCACCCCCGGGCCGGGGCGGAGAAGCTGTACGTGCTGGACATGTTCCCGTACCCGTCCGGCGCCGGCCTGCACGTCGGCCACCCGCTGGGCTACATCGGCACCGACTGCTTCGCCCGCTACCAGCGGATGGCCGGGCGCAACGTGCTGCACGCGATGGGGTTCGACGCGTTCGGCCTGCCCGCCGAGCAGTACGCCGTGCAGACCGGCACCCACCCCCGGACCACCACTGTCGCGAACATCGAGCGGTACAAGTCGCAGCTGCGCCGCCTGGGGCTGGCGCACGACGAGCGCCGGTCGGTGGCGACCATCGACACCGACTTCTACCGCTGGACGCAGTGGATCTTCCTGCAGATCTTCAACTCCTGGTACGACCGCGACGCCGGCAGGGCCCGGCCGATCGCCGAGCTGATCGCCGAGTTCGAGGGCGGCAACCGCTCCACCCCGGACGGCCGGCCCTGGGCCGAGCTGAGCGTCGCCGAGCGCCGCCAGGTCGTCGACGACCACCGGCTGGCGTACGTCTCGCAGGCCCCGGTCAACTGGTGCCCCGGTCTGGGCACCGTGCTGGCCAACGAGGAGGTCACCGCCGACGGGCGCTCCGAGCGCGGCAACTTCCCGGTCTTCAAGCGCAACCTGAAGCAGTGGATGATGCGGATCACCGCGTACGGCGACCGGCTGCTGGACGACCTGGACAGCCTGGACTGGCCCGAGGCGATCAAGCACATGCAGCGCAACTGGATCGGACGCTCCACCGGCGCGCACATCGACTTCCCGACCACCCGGGAGCCGATCCGGGTGTTCACGACCCGCCCGGACACCGTCTTCGGGGCCACCTACATGGTGCTGGCGCCCGAGCACGAGCTGGTCGACACGCTGGCACCGGCCAGTTGGCCCGACGGCACGAGGGACGCCTGGACCGGCGGGCACGCCAGCCCCTCCGAGGCCGTCGAGGCGTACCGCAAGGCGGCGGCGGCCAAGACCGACGTCGAGCGGCAGTCCGACAGCAAGGAGAAGACCGGCGTCTTCATCGGCGCGTACGCCACCAACCCGGTCACCGGCGGGCAGATCCCGATCTTCATCGCCGACTACGTGCTGGCCGGCTACGGCACCGGCGCGATCATGGCGGTGCCCGCGCAGGACGAGCGGGACTGGGCGTTCGCCGAGGTCTTCGAGCTGCCCATCGTGCGTACCGTGCAGCCGGCGGAGGGCTTCGACGGCAAGGCGTACACCGGGGACGGCCCGGCCATCAACAGCGCCGCGCCCGAGCGCGGCCTGGACCTGAACGGCCTGGGGGTCGCCGACGCCAAGGCGGCGATCATCTCCTGGCTGGAGGCGAACGGGCACGGCACCGGCGCGGTGACCTACCGGCTGCGCGACTGGCTGTTCTCCCGCCAGCGCTACTGGGGTGAGCCGTTCCCGATCGTCTATGACTCCACCGGCGCGGCCATCGCCCTGCCGGAGGAGATGCTGCCCGTCGAGCTGCCCGAGGTGGACGACTTCTCCCCGAAGACGTTCGACCCGAACGACGCCGACTCCAACCCGGAGACCCCGCTGTCGCGGCGGCGGGACTGGGTCGAGGTCGAGCTGGACCTGGGTGACGGGCCGAAGCGCTACACCCGGGAGACCAACGTGATGCCGCAGTGGGCCGGCTCCTGCTGGTACGAGCTGCGCTACCTGGACCCGACCAACAGCGAGCGGTTCGTCGACGCGGAGAACGAGCGGTACTGGATGGGCCCGCGCGCCGAGGGCGACTGCGGGGGCACCGACCTGTACGTCGGCGGCGCCGAGCACGCCGTGCTGCACCTGCTGTACGCGCGGTTCTGGCACAAGGTGCTGTTCGACCTGGGGCACGTCTCGTCGTTCGAGCCGTTCCGCAAGCTGTTCAACCAGGGCATGATCCAGGCGTACGCGTACACCGACTCGCGCGGCAGCTACGTGCAGGCCGAGGAGGTCGTCGAGCGCGACGGCGCCTACTACCTGGGCGACCTGACGGTCAACCGCGAGTACGGCAAGATGGGCAAGTCGCTGAAGAACGTGGTGACGCCCGACGACATGTGCGCCGCCTACGGCGCGGACACCTTCCGGGTGTACGAGATGTCGATGGGCCCGCTGGAGGTGTCCCGACCCTGGGAGACCCGGGCGGTGGTCGGCTCGTACCGGTTCCTGCAGCGGGTCTGGCGGGCCATCGTCGACGAGCAGACCGGCGCGCTGCGGATCACCGAGGCTCCGGCCGACGAAGCGACCCGTCGGCTGCTGCACAAGGTGATCGACGGGGTCCGCGGCGACATGGACGGCATCCGGTTCAACACCGCGATCGCCAAGCTGATCGAGCTGACCAACGGGCTGACCCGACTGTCGGCCACGCCGCGGGAGGTGGCCGAGCCGCTGGTGCTGATGGTGGCGCCGTTCGCCCCGCACGTGGCCGAGGAGCTGTGGCGCAAGCTGGGCCACGACACCTCGCTGACGTACGCGGACTTCCCGACCGCCGACCCGGCGCTGCTGGTGGCCGAGACGGTGACCTATCCGGTGCAGGTCAACGGCAAGGTCCGTGGCCGCATCGAGGTCCCCGCCGACGCCTCCGAGGAGACCGTCCGCGCCGCCGCCCTGGAAGCGGTGACCGCCTCCCTGACCGGCAAGGAACCCCGCAAGGTCATCGTGGTGAAGGGCCGGATGGTCTCCGTCGTCATGTGATGGTGGTCGGTCGTCATTACGTCCCGTACCGGCCGGCCGCTTGTCCACCGTGCCGGTACGGGATGCACTCAGCGGACGACGGCCGCCACCTCCGGCCGGCGACGGGGATGGCCGTGGCCCGCCGAGAGCTTGTCGCGCAACTGCGCGGCAGCTGGGTGCCGCATGTCGCTATGGATCTCGAAGGCACGCAGCCAGCAGTCGTGTGCGGCAGCCAGGTCGCCGAGGGCCTCGTGGTTGTCGCCCAGGTGGTGCAGCGTCTCCGCCTCGTTGTAGCGGTGTCCCAATTCTCGACTGAGCGCCAGTGACCGTCGAAAGCAGCGGGCTGCCCGGCGGTAGCGGCTGAGATGGTGATGGGCGTAGCCCAACGTGTCCCAACTGTTCGCCTCCCCGACCCCGTCACCGAGCCGGCGCTGCAGGACCAGCGCCCGCTGGCAGTAGCCGACCGCCTCCCGGTACGCGCCGAGCACGGCATGATCCCAGCCGATCGCATTGAGCGCCCGGGCTTCCCCCGCCTGGTGCCCGTCGGCCCGGAAGAGGGCCAGCGCCCGCTCGTCGTGGTGCAGCGCGGTCATCTGGTCACCCTCCTTCTCGTTGATCCAGCTGAGGGTCAGCAACGTCTGCGCCTGCCCGGTCCGGTCGCCGAGTTCCCGCAGCAGCGCCAGAGCCGACTCCAGGTGCTGACGGGCCAACCGGAGGCGGCCGGTCTCGGAGAAGGCCGCGACGACGTCGCGATGTGCCTGCGCCGCTGCGGCCCTGTCGCCGCAGCGTTCAGCCGCGGCCAGCGCGCGGTGCTGTACGGCGATCAGGTCCTCCCAGCAGCCACGACGGGACAGGAAGGTGGTCACCGCCCACGCCAACTGCCACACGTGCCGGTCGAAGCCGTGCCGAGCAGCCAGCTCGACCACCCGGATGAGCACGCCGTGCTCCTCGGCGAGCCAGGCCAAGGCCGAGGCGCCGTCCGCAGGCTCCTCCGGAGTCACGCCCGTCGTCAACGACGGCGGCGTGATCGGCTGCCGTAGCGGGGACAGTCGCGCGTCGGCCGTGCGGGCGCTGAGCAGATAGTGGTCGACGATCCGGCGCCGCGCCGCGTGGCCTACCTCCGGGGGCTCCGACGCGACCAGCTCCGCCGCGTACGCCCGGAGCAGATCGTGGCAGGTGTACCTGCCCGGTGCCCGCTCCATGACGAGTTGCGCACGGGCCAGTTCGGCGAGGACGGGGCGGACCTGCCGCTCGGGCAGTGCGGCGAGGCTTGCGGCGGCCCGCACCGAGATGTCCTGCCCGGGGTGCAGCCCGAGTAGGCGGAACAACCGCGCTGCCGCACCGCCGAGAGCCCGGTACGACCAGGAGAAGACCGACCGGAGGTCGGTGGCCGGATCGCCGGCCGCGAAGCCGTCGAGGCTGCCGCGGGACTCGGTCAGTTCCCGGGCCAGCACGGCGAGCGGGAACCGGGGATGAGTCGCCGCGCGGGCCGCCACGATCGCCAGGGCCAGCGGCAGCCGGTCACACCGTTCGATGATCCCTGCCACGGGCCCCGGCTCCGTCGCCACCCGGTCGCCACCCAGTCGGCTCGTCAGCAGATCGCGGGCTTCGGCGGCAGTGAGCAGGTCGAGGGTGACCGGTTGGGCGCCCTCGACGGTCACCAGGCCGGGTAGTTGCTGTCGACTGGTCACCACCACCGCGCACCCGGCGGCACCGGGCAGGAGTGGGCGCACCTGACCGGCGTCGCGGGCGTTGTCGAGCACGATCAGCATGCGGCGCTCCGACAGCAGCCTCCGGTAGTGGCCGGCCCGACTCTCCTCGCGCGCCGGCGTCTGCTCCGGTGGCACCCGCAAGGCGTCCAGGAAGAGTCGCACCGCCTCGTCCCCGGCGATCGCCGTACCGCCCGGATCGAAGCCGCGCAGGTTGACGTATAGGCATCCGTCCGGGAAATCCTCGGCGAGCAGGTGCGCCAAGCGGACGGCGAAGCTGGTCTTGCCCACGCCGGCCGCACCGGTCACGAGCAGGATCTGCTGCCGTTTCAGCGCCAGGCAGTGCCGCCGAGCCGCATCGAGCTCGGCGGCCCGGCCGACGAAGTGCGGCGGGTCCGGTGGCAGCAGGCTCGCCGGCGCCACCGGCGCGAGTCCGCCGACCACCGCCGCGGGTGCCGGGATCGGCAGCTCGTCGCGCCGCAGGATAGCGGCGTACAGACGGTGGAGTTGCGGTGCGTCCATGCCTCGTTCCCGCAGCAGGGCGATGCCCCGTCGGCAGACCTCGGCGGCCTCGTCCACCCGCTGCTCGGCGTAGAGGGCGAGCGTGAGCAGGTGGCGGACGCCCTCGTCGTACGGGTCGTCCAGAACCGCGCCGGTGAGCACGCCGACGGCTGCGGCGGGTCGCCCGAGCGCGATCAGCGCCTCGGCGTGACCGCGTCGGGCGGTGCGGCGCAACGCGTCGAGGCGGGCCACCTCGGGCAGGGCGAACGGCCGGTCGGCGACGTCAGCGAAGGCCGGCCCCCGCCAGTGGGCCAGTGCGGCGCCGAAGAGCTCGGCGGCGCGTGGGATCACCGCCGGGTCGCTGGCGTCGAGCAGCCGCCGCCCCTGCGTGGCCTGCTGTTCGAAAAGGCAGGCGTCCACACAGTCGGGGGGCAGATCCAGCCGGTACGCCAGGCCGGGGCCGGTGCCGACGGTGGCGACGATCGAGGCCTCCGCGGGCGCGGACCGGCCGGGCCCCAGGGCACGCCGCAGGTGCGAGACATGGCTGCGGAGCGTCGGCGCCGCGCCGTCGCCGGCGGTGGTACCCCAGAGGAGATCCACCAGGCGGCGGGCCAACACCGGGCGGCCGAGTTCGATGACGAGCACCGAGAGCAGCTCCACCTGCCGCGGGCCGAGCCGGATCACGGCGCCAGCCCGTTCGGCCTCCAGCGGACCGAGCACGGTGAGCCGCAGTTGCTCCATCCGAGACCCCCCGTGCTCGTCGCGGCCACCCGGACGCATTGTATCGATCCTGGCGGATTGAGCGCTGCACCCGACTTCCACTCCGCTTCCACCACGCGCCGGGAGAGTGTGCGCAACGGGGGGCGGCAAAGCGCCTCGACCGGGCGTCGACGAAGCGGCGTCCGGGCACGATGAGGAGGGCACATGAAGCAAGCCTGGCAGCGTGGCCTGCGAACCGTCGTAGCCACCGGCCTTGTCGGGACCGCCGCAGTGGTCCTGTCACCAACGGCCGCGTCCGCGGCCGCATGCCGCAGCGGCACGGCCAGCATCTCCGGAGCCGATCTGACGTACCAGATCTGCCCCGAGGCCTTTACCACCGGCCTCAGCTACTTTCTCGAAGACACGGCCAAGGACGGTCGCCGCGCCGAGGTGTGGATCAGGACACCGAGCACGTCGACTGCCGGCGTGAAGCTCGACGAGGCGACCGGAGGCGTCGGCGACTGGGCCGAGGACGAGTGGTACGGCCCCTTCAGCTCGGGCGTCTACCTCAAGGTCTGCACCAGTGACGGCAACACCAACCGCCGCTGCGGCGGCTGGCTCTGATCGCCGGACAGGAGACAACCGTGAAAGCACTCCGCATGGCCGTGGTGGCCGTGGTCGCCGCCACCTCCAGCATCTTCGTCGTGCCAGGAATTGCGCACGCCGCCGACACCCAACTGGGCATCGACGTCGGCAACATCGCCTGGGAACAGTTCACTTCGGAGAACACCGATGTGCAGTACCGCCTGAAGGAGCGCAGCGGCCAGGACTGCAACTTCTACACCGGCTTCTGGGCCGACCCGAACAACGATCGCTACGACAGCTCGGGGACCGGCACCTGCGGTCCGGTGAGCCCCGGGTACATGTACCGGAACGGGTCAAAGACCTGGGACGACGTGAGGTGGCGGGCCCGGGCGTGGTGCGCCGACTTCGCGAAGTTCGCGTTCTACTGGGGTGGTGCGAAGTACACCGGGCTCAACGCCGCCGCGTCGAGCTTCCGGACCTACGGCATCAACAACGGCACCTGGCACGGCCGGGGCAGCGGCTACGTCCCGCGCAAGGGTGACGCCGCGTCCTACGACTGGGGTGGCGACGGAGTCATCGACCACGTGGCCATCGTGACTTCGTACTACGACACCAGCACGGACGGCAATCACTACGTGGTCGGCGGCAACCAGTCGAACACGGTCTCCCACGTGTTGCACTCCAACTGGGAGTCAGCCGTCGTCGGCTACACGTCGCCGGTGCCGAAGTAGGATCCCGGTTCGCAACCGGCCCTGCGTCTCTCGCCGGGTCGGTTGCGTTCCGATGTGGCTGAGCACCTGCCGGCCGAGGGCGTCGACCCCCAGGTACCGAGGCGGGAGGTCCGCGCCGACCACGGCCAGGTGGTCCAGGAGCCGCCGACGAAGTCCAGGTTGGCAGGTGGCGTCCGACGCACCGTGTCGCCGATCCGGACCACGTCGCTGACCAAGCCCTCAGCCAGTCGCTGCTCGCCCGTCGGATCCGTCGGGTTGGGCACGGTCAGACCGACATCGACCGGCGGCGTCGTTCGCCGCGCCACCACTGGTGGACGAGCACGACGCTGGCGATCAGGCCGAGGCTGGCCGGGGCGGCGGCGTACCAGTTGATCTGGCCGGGTGAGCTGACGGCCGCGCCGATCGCGGCGTAGCCGAACGCGGTCGGCGCGGCGGCGATCACGCTGCCGGCCAGGAACGGCAGCATCCGGGCGCCGGTCGTGCCGTAGCCGTAGCTGACCAGGCCGAAGCCGGCGATCGGCAGCAGCCGGACGGTGACCACGCCGACCACGCTCTGCCGGGCGAACCACCCGTCGAGGCGGGCCAGTCGGCCCCGGACCCGATCGGCGACGAACTCCCGGCCGAGCAGCCGGCCGACCGTGAACCCGATCGCCGCCGCCACCAGCGCGGCGCCCAGGGCGTACGCCGCGCCCTCCAGGGGGCCGAAGATCGCGCCCGCGGCGAGCGTGATGAAGGTACGGGGAACCAGGGCGACCAGCAGCAGCGCCCCGCCGAGGATCGCCGCCACCGGCGCGAGGCCGCCCAACCGGTCGGCCAGTTCCGGCAGGTGCGCCGGATCCGGCCGGGGCACCAGGAGCAGCAGCAGCCCGCAGCCGCCGATCAGCAGCACGAGCAGGGCGAACCGGGCGGCCGACGGCTGCCGGAGCAGCCGCCGGACGGCTCGGATCATGCCCGGGCGGGGGCCACTGCGGCGCGGCGCTCGTTGCGCAGCCGGTCGGACCAGGTGTCGTCCAGCGGCGGCAGCTGGTGTGCCCCGGTGGCCCAGCGCAGCAGCAGGTCGGCCAGGGCCGGGTTGCGGGCCAGGGCCGGGCCGTGCGAGTAGGTGCCCAGCAGCTTGCCACGCCACGCGCCCTCGGTGGCGCCGTCGTTGCCGACCCCGGTGGTGACCCGGGCCAGCGGGGCGACCTCCGGACCGAGATGGGTGCGACCGCCGTGGTTCTCGAAACCGGTCAGCGGGGGCAGGCCCAGTCGGGGGTCGATCTCACCGGCCAGCTCGCCGACGGCCCGGCTCTCGCCCCGGTCGGACTGCAGGTCCAGCAGCTCCAGCCCGCGACACTGCACACCCTTGGCGAAGAAGGAGGTGCCGAGCAGCTGGTAACCGGCACACACGCCGAACACCACAGACCCCTGGGCGACCGCCCGGTGCAGACCGCCGTCGGCGATCAGCCGCTGGGCGCCCAACGCCTGCGGGCCGTCCTCGCCACCGCCGACCAGGTAGATGTCGGCGGTCGCGGGCAGCCGCTGGTCGGAGCGGACCTCCAGCACCTCGACCGGCATGCCGCGTTGGCGGGCCCGTCGGGCGAGGATCAGGGCGTTGCCCCGGTCGCCGTAGGTGGACAGCAGGTCGGGGTAGATCCAGACGATGCGCAGGCTCTCAGATGACACGGTCCAACTCCGCTCGGATGTCCTGGAACGCGGTGTAGTTCGCGATGACCTCCAGTCGCCCGGGCGGGACCGACCGGATCGCGTCGTCGAAGGTGCGCACGTGCTGGAACGGTACGTCGTTGACGTCCAGTCGGACCGCCAGGTCGTAGGCCCGGTCGCCGGTGATCAACACCTGCCGGCCGCGCAGCGGGGCGAAGTCGACGTCGTAGAGCCAGGAGGTGTCCAGACCGTCGGGGTCGCGCGCGTTGATGGAGAGCAGGGTCGGCGCGTCGTCGGCCATGTCGAAGGCCTCCAGCCAGCTGGCCGGGTTCTTGGCCAGCAGCAGCCGGATGTTGCGCCCGTCCTTGTCGACCTGCGCGTAACGGCCGGCCACCGAGGTGACGATGCCGAGGCGGGACACCGCGTCGACCGGGCGTACGCCGAATTCGGCCGCCACGGCCAGCGCGGTCGCCGCGTTGCCGAGGTTGACCTTGCCGGGCAGCTGGAGGGAGACCTTGTGCCAGGCGCCGGTGGGGTCGAGCACGCCCTCGTCCTCGACGACCCAGTTCGGCTCCGGTCGGCGCAGCGGGCAGCCGGTGCACCACCACTGGTCGCCCGAGCGCTGGATCGTGGAGCCGCACTCCGGGCAGACCCAGGAGTCGTCGTGCCAGCGCTGACCGGCACTGAACCAGGTCACGTGCGGCGGGTTGATGCCCCGGGCGGGGTCGCCCGGCGGGGTGGCGGCCCAGACCACCAGCGGGTCGTCGGCGTTGGCCACCACCCGTACGTCGGTGTGCCGGACCAGCGCCGCGCGCCAGAGCTGCGCCATCATGGCGACCTCCTTGGCCCGGTCCAGCTGATCGCGGGAGAGGTTCAGCAGCGCGACCACGTGCGGCTCGGTCGACTCCAGCACCTGGGCGAGGTAGTGCTCGTCGACCTCCAGCACCGCGTACGGGGTGCTGCCGGCCTTGGCCAGCGCCGAGGTGTGCCCGCTGGGCATGTTGGCGCCGAAGGAGTTGGTGGCGACCCGGCCGAGCACGCCGACCGCGGCGGCGGTCAACCGGGTGGTGGTCGTCTTGCCGTTGGTGCCGGAGACGAGCGCGATGGCGCGTCCGGCCGACAGGTGCGCCAGCAGCTCCGGGTCGATCTTCAGCCCGATCCATCCGCCGATCACCGATCCGTCGCCACGGCCGGCGGCCCGGGAGAGCGCCGCGGCGGTCCGTGACACGGAGCTGGCCACCTTGGCCCGTAGGGGCATTTTCGCGTCCGTCACGCGAGCGAGGTTACCGGACCGCCCGCTTCACCAGATCGCCGCCGACGGTGAACCGTTCGGCCGTGGCATCCGCGCGGGTGGGCGGTTCGCGCTCCACCGGACGGAGTCGATCTATGTCGGAAAGCGGACCACACCGGGGGAGGGCTCCGGCCCTCCACTCCGCTCCACCCCGTGTGACGTGCGGTTTTGCGCGTGAATCGGCCGCGCCACGCGGGCGAATCTGGTTGCAGGTGGAGGGAAGTGGAGTAAGGTGGGGCCCAATGGTGAGGCCGGGAGGGCTCACCGGCCCGGGGGGTCAGCGGCGCCGCGAACGCCGCTCAAGGGCGAGGGGGTAGGGCCGGATGTTCCTCGGCACCCATACTCCGCGCCTGGACGACAAAGGCCGGTTGATCCTTCCGGCCAGGTTCCGGGATGAGCTGGCGGGGGGTGTCGTGGTCACCAAAGGGCAGGATCGTTGCCTCTATGTCTTTCCGACACCCGAGTTCCAGCGGATCGCGGAGCAGTTGCGCGCGCAGCCGATGACGCACAAGGCGGCCCGGGCCTACAGCCGGGTCTTCTTCGCCAGCGCGCACGACGAGGTGCCGGACAAGCAGGGCCGCGTGACGATTCCGGCACACCTTCGGGAGTACGCCGCGCTCGACCGTGACCTGGTGGTCATCGGCGCGAGCACACGGGTGGAGATCTGGGACAAGGTCGCCTGGGAGGCCTACCTCGCCGAGAGCGAAGACGACTTCGCCGACATCGAGGAGGGGGTGCTGCCCGGCGGTCTGTAGGGCGGAACGGCGCCCGACGTACTGCGAGATCTCCAGCCGCTTTCGAGTTCCTGGCACCCCTTCCCCGGTGCCAGGCGCACGATCCAGTCATCGGGCGAGCGTCCGGTGTCCGGCGGGAGCGGATGGGGATCTGGCGGTACGACGGCAGCGCCGTCGCCACGGCAGGCGCGCGAGAAGAACGGACGTTTCAACCAGTGGGGGTCGACATGGGGGAGTTGCGCGGCACGCACGTGCCGGTGCTGCTCGAGCGGTGTCTCGAGCTGCTGGCCCCCGCGCTGGGTCGAGGCGGCCGGACGGTGCACGTCGACGCGACGCTCGGCCTGGCCGGGCACGCGGAGGCGGTGTTGGAGGCACACCCGGAGACGGTCCTGATCGGGCTCGACCGGGACACCGAGGCGCTCGCTCACGCGCGGGTCCGGCTGGCGCGGTTCGTCGACCGGGTGCACCTGGAGCACGCCGTCTACGACGAGCTGCCCGAGGTGCTGGAGCGGCTGGGCTATCCGGGCATCGACGGGATCCTGTTCGACCTGGGTGTCTCGTCGCTGCAACTGGACGCGCCCGACCGCGGGTTCGCGTACGCGCAGGACGCGCCGCTGGACATGCGGATGGACCAGACGCGGGGGGTGACCGCCGAAGAGGTGGTCAACACGTACGCCCATCCGGATCTGGCCCGGGTGCTGCGGGTGTACGGCGAGGAGAAGTTCGCCGGCCGGATCGCCTCGGCGATCATCCGCGAGCGCGAGCGCGCCCGGATCACCTCGTCCGCGCGGCTGGCGGAGCTGGTCCGGGACTCCATTCCGGCACCAGCGCGACGAACGGGCGGACACCCGGCAAAGAGAACGTTTCAGGCTTTACGGATCGAGGTAAACAGAGAGCTGGCAGCGCTGGAGACGGCGCTGCCGTCCGCGCTCGACGCTCTGACCGTGGGCGGTCGCATGGTGGTCCTGTCCTACCACTCGCTGGAGGACCGGCTCACCAAGGCGGCGCTCGCGGACCGGGTCCGCAGTAAGGGCCCGATCGACCTCCCGGTTGAGCTGCCCGGGTCCGGTCCGACGTTCCGGCTGCTCAGCCGGGGCGCCGAACTGCCCGGGGAGGAGGAGGTCGCCGCGAACCCGCGCGCCGCTTCGGTGCGGTTGCGGGCAGCGGTTCGACTCGACCCGAACGCGACAGAACAGGCGCGGACCGACCGCGAACGGTCCCGCCGCAGGGTGAAGGGGATGCACCAACCGGGCACTGGGTCAGCCTGATCCGTGGGGGATCAGGGGCACCGGGACGGCAGAGGGACGGATGTAGAGGGGGAGGGGACATGAACATTGACAAGCGCGACCGCCGGGACGTCACCGGCGGCGGGCAGCGCGCACCGCGGTCGGGGGGCCGGACCGCGGCGGAGCGAGCCCCGCGCGTGGGGAACGGTACGCCACGCATCGATCGAGTCAACCGGCAGGGGGAGGCTCGCGCCCGGGGGGCGCGCGAGTTCCCGACCCAGGGCAGCGCCGCGCTGCGTCCGGCCGAGAAGGCCGGCGTCGCGGCGACCGCTCGCTCGCCTCGGCTGCGGGTGGCGCCGCCGCCGCCGGTGTCGGTGCCGCGTGCGCCGTTCGCGGCGCTGATCGTGGTGCTGGTGGTCGGCGGGGTGCTCGGCATCCTGGCGGTCAACACCAAGATCAATGAGAACGCGTTCCGGCTGGAGAAGCTGCAGCAGCAGCAGGCCCGACTGGACCTGGAGAAGCAGCAGCTGGACAAGCAGATCACCGAGTACGAGGCGCCGGGCAACCTGACCGCCGAGGCGCGTCGTCTGGGTCTGGTGGACGCCGGTGAGCCGGCGTACATCCGGATGCCGGACGGCAAGACCATCGGCGTGCCGAAGCCGGCGACCGGCCAGCCGTCGGTCACCAGCCAGGGCGCGGGAGGCTGACCAGTGCCACCGAGGTCGGACGAGCCGCGCCGGAACCCCCCGGGGTCCCGGCGCGGTTCTTCGCGTGCGGCCGGGCCCGCCGACGAGGAGTCGCGGGCCGGCGAGCCGGGCATCGGGGGCATCTCCGGCGCCCGCGCGTACACCCCGAGAGGCCGGACCGTCCGCGAGGGCACACCGGCGCGCGGCGGGGCCGCCGAGCAGCGGCGTACCCCGCGTAGCACCCGGTCCGGCGACCCGTTCCGGCCGGCGTTGCAGGTGCTCGACGGCGGCCGGGCCGCCGCCCGTTCGGGCCGGCGGGACGCTCCGGCGGCCGGCCGGGGCGGCGTCGTGCGGACCGTCGCGCCGCGCACCCCGCGCGGGCCGGCCGGCGACGAGCCGCCGCCGCGGCGCCGCACCACGCCGCGCGCGCCCGGCCGCGCCGACCGACCGGCGGCCCGCCGGCCGTCGCGCAAGCCGCCGCGCCCGCCGAAGCTCGCCGATCCGCGGCTGCGGCTGCGCCTGGGCACCGTGCTCACCCTGGCGCTCTTCGTCGCCATCGGGGTGCGGCTGATCTTCCTGCAGGCGGTCGACACCCCGGCGTACGCCGGTGGTGGCGTCGCCGACCGGACCCGCACGGTCGAGCTGCCCGCGCCGCGCGGCGCGATCTACGACTTCCGGGGCGAGCCGCTGGCCCACAGCGTCGAGGCGCGGTACGTGTTCGCCGACCCGACGCTGATCGAGGACCGGCCCGCCACCGCCAAGGCGCTCTCGCCGCTGCTCGGCATCCCGGTGTCCAAGCTCACCGACCTGATGAAGCCCCGCAAGCTGGAGAACGGCAACCCGTCGCGGTTCGAGTACCTGGCCCGGGGGGTGGAAATCCCGGCGGCCAAGCAGGTGCTGGCGTTGGAGCTGCCCGGCATCGGGGTGCACCGCGACGAGCGCCGGGAGGTGCCCGGCGACGACCTGGCGGCCAACCTGATCGGCTTCACCAGCCAGGACATGGTCGGGCTGGAGGGTCTGGAGGCCCGCTACGACGACCTGCTCGCCGGGCAGGACGGCAAGCGGGTGTACGAGGCCGGCCTCGGTGACCTCGCCGCGCCGATCCCCGGCGGCTACAGCAAGACGACCCCGGCCAAGCCGGGCAGTTCGCTGACCCTCACCATCGACCGGGACCTGCAGTTCCGCACCCAGCAGATCCTCAGCGCGGGGATGGCGGGGCAGCGGGGCGCGACCGCCGCCGCCGTGATCATCGACGTCGCCACCGGCGAGGTGCGGGCCCAGGCCAGCGACCCCACCTACAACGCCGCCAAGCCGGTGCCGAGCGATCCGGTCGCCCGCGAGGACGCCGCGACCAGCTTCGTGGTCGACCCCGGCTCGGTGCACAAGGCGATCACCTACGGCGCGGCGCTGCAGGAGGGGGTGATCACCCCGGACACGACGCTGCCCATCGCGAACAGCATCAAGAAGGGTGACACCTGGTTCTCCGACACCCACCCGGCCAACGGCCGGAAGATGAGCGTGCCCGGGATGCTGGCCTTCTCGTCGAACGTCGGCGCGATCACCGTCGCCGACCGGCTCGGCCCGGAGCGGCTGATCGACTACCAGAAGCGGTTCGGGCTGGGCAAGCCCACCGGCGAGGGCCTGCCCGGCGAGGCCAGCGGCCGGCTACTGCCGGTCGACGAGTGGAGCGGGTCGTCGGCCGGGTCGGTGCCGATCGGGCACAGCGTCGACGCCACGCCCCTGCAGATGGCCGCCGCGTACGCCGCCATCGCCAACGACGGCACGTACGTGCAGCCGCACCTCGTGAAGGAGACGATCGGCCCGGACGGCAAGCGCACCCCCGCGCCGGCGCCGGTCACCCGCTCGGTGCTCAGCCCGCAGAACGCGGCGGCGCTGCGCACCATGCTGGAGGCGGTCACCACGGTCGAGGGCGCCACCGGCACCCTGGCGGCGGTCCCCGGCTACCGGGTCGCCGGCAAGACCGGCACCGGTTGGCGTCTGGTGGACGGCAAGAAGCAGCCCGGCGAGGTGTCCTCCTTCATCGGCATGGCCCCCGCCGAGAAGCCCCGGTACGTGATCGCGGTCTTCGTGTACGCGCCCGGTGGTGGGGGCGCGGCGATCGCCAACCCGGCGTTCCGCGACATGATGCAGTTCACGCTGCGTCACTACCGCGTGCCGCCGTCCCCGAGTGGTTCCGCACCCAAGTTCGTGGTCTATCCGCGCTGACCAGCGGAGGCGCGACATCATCGGTGAGTGCCGACGAACCACCGGGGCGGCTGTGCGGCCGGAACCGGGCGACCGGGTAGGGTCTGACGCCGTGCCCGGCAATCCACGTCCACGTACCGTGACCGGCGTCCGGCTCGGTGACCTCGCCGTCCGGCTCGCCGTCGACCTCCCGGCGGACGCCGCCGACGTGGTCGTCACCGGTGCCACCCACGCCAGCCAGGAAGTCCGCCCCGGCGACCTGTACGCGGCCCTGCCCGGCGCCCGCCGGCACGGCGCGGAGTTCGCCGTCGGCGCGGCCGAGGCCGGCGCGGTGGCCCTGTTGACCGACCCGGCCGGCGCCGAGCTGGCGGCGGCGAGCGGCCTGCCCGCCCTGGTGGTGCCCGACCCCCGCGCGGTGCTCGGCGAGCTGGCCTCGGCGGTGTACGGCGACCCGACGGCGGCGCTCACCGTGATCGGCGTGACCGGGACCGCCGGCAAGACCTCCACGGCGTACCTGGTCGAGTCGGGGTTGCGCGCCGCCGGGCACACCACCGGGCTGATCGGCACCGTGGAGACCCGGCTCGGCGATCTGGTGATCGACAGCGTGCGCACCACCCCGGAGGCGACCGACCTGCACGCGATGCTGGCCACCGCCCGGGAGCGCGGCGTCACCGCCGTGGTCATGGAGGTCTCCAGCCACGCCCTGGCCATGGGCCGGGTCGGCGGGGTGCGCTTCGCCGTCGGCGGGTACACGAACTTCGGCTCCGACCACCTGGACTTCCACGCCGACAGCGCCGACTACTTCGCCGCCAAGGCGCAGCTCTTCGACGGCCGGTGCGCGGTCGAGGTGCTCAACCACGACGATCCGGCGCTCAAGCCGCTCTACAAGCCGGCGACGGTCAGCTACTCGGCGGCCGGCGACCCGACCGCGACGTGGTGGGCCGACGGCGTCGACGGCGAGGGGTACGCGCAGCGGTTCACCGCGCACGGCCCGGACGGCGTGGCGCTGACCGCCGGGGTGGCGCTGCCCGGGCGGCACAACGTGGCCAACGCGCTGCTGGCGATCGCCGCCCTGGTGGGCGCCGGGGTGGAGCCGGCGACCGCGGCGGCCGGCGTGGCCGCCTGCGGTGGCGTGCCCGGCCGTCTGCAACTGGTCGACGTCGTCGGGCCGGTACGCGGGGTCGTCGACTACGCGCACAAGGCCGACGCGATCGTGGCCGCGCTGGCCGCGCTGCGCGAGCTGAGCGCCGGCCGGCTGATCTGTGTGATCGGCGCCGGCGGGGACCGCGACCGGGGCAAGCGCCCGGTGATGGGCGCCGCCGCGGCCGAGGGGGCCGACGTGGTGCTGGTGACCGACGACAACCCGCGCACCGAGGACCCGGCGGAGATCCGCGCCGAGGTGCTCGCCGGGGCGTACCGGGCGGGCACCGCCGCCCGGATCATCGAGGTGGCCGGTCGCCGGGACGCGATCGACGAGGCGGTCCGACTGGCCGAGCCGGGCGATGTGATCGCGCTGCTCGGCAAGGGCCATGAGCGGGGCCAAGAGGTGGCGGGCGAGATGTTCCCGTTCGACGACAGCACCGAGCTGGCCGACGCGCTGCGGGCCCGCTTCTCCGACCGGGCGGGTCAGCGGTGATCGCGCTGACCCTGGCCGAGGTGGCCGCGGCGGTCGACGGGCGGCTCGTGCACGCGGACCCGGCCGCCACCGTCAGCGGTTCGGTCGAGTTCGACTCGCGCAAGGTGGGGCCCGGTTCGCTCTTCGTGGCCTTCCCGGGGGAGAAGGTCGACGGGCACGACTACGCGGCGACGGCGCTGGCGGCCGGCGCGGTGGCGGTGCTCGGCACCCGCGAGGTGCCCGAGGTGCCGATGGTGCTGGTCGACGACGCGCTGACCGCGATGGGCCGGCTGGCCCGCGCGGCGGTGGCCCGGCTGCCCGAGCTGACCGTGATCGGTGTGACCGGCTCCTCGGGCAAGACCACCACGAAGGACCTGATCGGCCAGCTCACCGCCCGCCTCGGCGCCACGGTGGCCCCGCCCGGCTCGTTCAACAACGAGCTGGGCCACCCGTACACGGCTCTGCTGGCCGGGCCGGACACCCGCTACCTGGTGATGGAGAAGGGCGCTCGCGGCATCGGGCACGTGCGTTACCTGTGTGAGCTGGTGCCGCCCCGCATCTCGGTGGTGCTCAACGTCGGCACGTCGCACATCGGCGAGTTCGGCTCGCAGGACAACATCGCGCTGGCCAAGGGCGAGCTGGTCGAGGCGCTGCCGGCCGACGGCCTCGCCGTGCTGAACGCCGACGACCCCCGGGTGGACGCCATGGCGGGTCGCACCCGGGCCCGGGTGGTCCGCTACGGCGAGGCCCCGGACGCCGACCTGCGCGCCGAGGACGTCACGCTCGACGAGCGGGGGCATCCGTCGTACACCCTGGTCACGCCGGAGGGGCGCGTGCCGGTGCGGCTCGCGTTGACCGGCCGTCACCAGGTCGGCAACACCCTCGCCGCCGCCGCGGTCGCCCGGGAGCTGGGCATGCCGCTGGCCGACGTGGGCACGGCCCTCGGCGAGCTGGGGCTGAAGTCCACCCGGCGGATGGACGTCTTCGACCGGCCCGACGGGGTGACGGTCATCGACGACTCGTACAACGCCAACCCGGCCTCGATGGCTGTCGCGCTCCGGGCGCTCGCCAGCCTCGGTCGGGGGCGGCGTACCGTCGCGGTGCTCGGTTACATGGCCGAGCTGGGCCCGTTCGAGCGCGACGGCCACGCCGAGGTCGGCCGTCTCGCGGCCGAGCTGGGTGTCGACCGGCTGCTCGTGGTGGGTGAGCCGGCCGCGCCGATCCACGAAGGCGCGACAGCGGTAGCGAACTGGGGAGGAGAGTCGGTGCTGCTCACCGATCAGGCGGCGGCCGTCGAGGTGCTGCGGGGCGAGCTACGGCCGGGCGACGTCGTCCTGGTCAAGGGCTCCCGGTACCGGACCTGGGAGGTGGCCGACGCCCTGCGCGCCGACGCCGCCGGGGAGGCCGGTCGATGAGGGCCATCATCGTCGCCATCGGGGTGGCCTTCGTCGTCTCGCTGTTCTGCACGCCGATCGCGATCAAGGTGTTCACCCGGCTCAAGGCCGGCCAGCCGATCCGGTCCGACGGCCCGGCCATGCACCAGGGCAAGAAGGGCACGCCCACGATGGGCGGCGTGGTCTTCATCCTGGCCACGGTGATCGCGTACGTGGCCGGGCACCTGGCCCTGACCACCCTGCCGGACGCGCAGATCGCCCAGGTGGAGCCGACCATCACGGCGCTGGTGCTGCTGGGGCTGATGGTGTTCTCCGGCGCGGTGGGCTTCCTCGACGACTTCCTCAAGGTGCGCAAGCGCAACAGCGCCGGCCTCAACAAGCGCGGCAAGTTGCTCGGCCAGATCCTGGTCGGCGCGGTCTTCGGGGTCATCGCGCTGTGGTTCCCGAGCACCATGACCGACGCGACGGGTAAGGCCACCAACACCCAGACCGTGGGCAGCACCACGCTGAGCTTCATCCGGGACATCGACTTCCTGGAGGTCAGCAAGGTCGGCGCGGTGATCATCTTCATCTTCGTGGTGATGGCCGCGACGAACGGCGTCAACCTCACCGACGGACTGGACGGTCTGGCCACCGGCGCCTCGGTTATGGTTCTCGCGGCGTACGCGCTTATCGCGTTCTGGCAGTACCGGCACTGGTGCGCCGACCCGAGCTACACCCAGCCGTACTGCTACGAGGTCCGTGACCCGTTGGAGATCGCGCTGATAGCCGGGGCCGCAGCCGGGGCCTGTGTGGGCTTCCTGTGGTGGAACACGTCCCCGGCGCGGATCTTCATGGGTGACACCGGGGCGCTGGGCCTGGGCGGCCTGATCGCCGGCATGGCGATGTCCACCCGGACCATCCTGCTGCTGCCGATCATCGGCGGGCTCTTCGTGATCATCACGATGTCCGTGGTGATCCAGATCATTTCCTTCCGGACCACCGGCAAACGCGTGTTCCGGATGTCGCCGCTGCAGCACCACTTCGAGTTGGCCGGCTGGAGCGAGGTCAACATCGTGGTCCGGTTCTGGATCATCGCCGGCATCGGTGTGGCCATCGCCCTGGGCCTGTTCTACAGCGAGTTCCTCGCCAACATGACCTGATCCACCCTGTTCACCCGCCTGCCCGGCCGGCCGGCCGGGCGGTGCGGTGTGCGCGTAGCCGGTCGGGTGGCAGGGTAGTCGAACTCTCCTTTGCTCTGCTTCAACGGACGCAACACTCGCGCGGCAAAAGTGTTGCGTGGGGTGAAGCAGAGCAAAGGGGTGAGGCGCCTTCCCTGGGGGGCGAAGCCCGACACGCCCGGTGCATCGTTGTGGGCCTGTCGGGCGTGCCGAACGGTGATGATGTCCGGGTGGGGGAGGAACCAGGCACCGAGGACAGGACAACCGGTCGACCGCGACGGTCATCGGGCACGGCGCGTGCGGCGGAGGCCGGCCGCGCGGCCCGCGAGCCCGACCGCGCGGCCCGCCAGGCGGAAGGCGCAGCGCGTCCGGCGGAAGGCGCAGCGCGTGAGCCGGGCCGGGGAGCGCGTGAGCCGGGCGCCCCGGGACGTGCGGCGGGATCGACGGGGCGTGCGGCGGGATCGACGGGGCGTGAGCCGGAGGGCGGCGCTGCCGTCCCGCTGCGCGGATTCGACGCGGCCGGTGGGCTGGCCGCGCTGCGTGGCCTGCTGGACCGGCCGCTGGCGTCCTACTACCTGCTGCTGTCCTGCGCCGGCCTGCTGCTGCTGATCGGGCTGACCATGGTCTTCTCGGCGACCAGCGTGAAGGACTACGCCGAGGACGGCAACGCCTCGGCCTCGGTGACCAAGCAGGCGATCTTCGCGGTGATCGGCATCGGGGCGTTCTGGGCCTGCCAACGCCTGCCCGCCAGCACCTACCGGTCGCTGGGTCGGCCGTTGCTGATCACCTCGGTCGCGCTGCTGGTGGTGCTCAACCTGCTGGTCGGCTACGCCCGGCTCACCGGTCAGCGGTCGGCCGGGTTCGGGCCGGTCGAGGCGCGGCTGAACTGGCTGTTCGTCGGCGGGATCCAGCTACAACCGTCCGAGTTGGCCAAGTTCGCGATGGTGCTCTGGGGTGCGCACATCGTCGCCCGCAAGGGCGCCGCACTGGGGTGGTGGCGCGAGTTGGCCACCCCGCTCTTCCCGGTGGTCGGCCTGCTCTTCGTCCTGGTCGGCTACAACGACACGGGCACGATGCTCTGTCTGCTGGCCCTGGTGGTCGGCCTGCTCTGGGCCGCCGGGGTGCGGATGCGGGTCTTCGGCGCCCTGGCCACTGCCGGTCTGATCGGGATCGGCCTGCTGGTCGCGGTGGCCTCGCTGGGCGCCGGCTCCGGAGAGCGCGGCGCGGACAACTACCGGCTCGCCCGACTGGACATGTTCTTCAATCCACCGGACCCGGAGACCTGCAAACTCAACGACTGCCTCCAGTTCTACCAGGGGCGGCTGGCCATCGAGCACGGTGGCTGGTTCGGTGTCGGGCTGGGCAAGGGCAGCCTGAAGTGGGACTGGCTGCCCGAGGCGCACAACGACTTCATCTTCGCGATCATCGCCGAGGAGTTGGGCGTGATCGGCTGCGCGGTGGTGCTGAGCCTGTTCGCGGTGCTCGCGTACACCGGTCTGCGCATCGCCCGACGGGTCGACGACCCGTTCCGGCGGCTCGCGGCCGCCGCGGTGACCACCTGGCTGGTGAGCCAGGCGGTGATCAACATCGGTGGGGTGGTCGGGCTGCTGCCGATCACCGGCCTGCCGCTGCCGTTCATCTCCGACGGCGGAAGTGCCCTGGTCGTGACGTTGGCGGCGATCGGGATGCTGGCGTCCTTCGCCCGCGCCGAACCCGATGCGGCCAGAGCGCTGCATGCCCGTCCGCCGGCCCGGTGGGTCCGACTACTCTGGGCCCCGTTGCCGCCGCTTCCCGGCCGGCGTCGCCGACCGGCGCCGCCGCCGGCCGGCCGAGGGTCCGTGCCCCGGTCCCGCGAGCGGCGCCAGGACGACCAGGCCGCACCGCGCGGCGCCCGGCAGGGCCGGAGCCGCCAGGGTACGGCGAGCGAGAGGAGACGCTGATGGGTCCGCTGCGTTCGGTGGTGCTCGCGGGAGGTGGCACCGGGGGGCATATCTACCCGCTGCTCGCCTTCGCCGACTGCCTGCGCCGACACGACCCGGGCGTCCGGATCACCTGCCTCGGCACACCCAAGGGCATGGAGAACGAGCTGATCCCGCCGCAGGGTTACGACCTGCGGCAGATCCCGGCGTACCAGCTGCCCCGGTCGGTGAACATGAACCTGGTGCGCACGCCGGGCCGGATGTGGACCGCGGCCCGCGCCGCGGGCAAGGTGATCGACGAGGTACGCGCCGACGCGGTCGTCGGCTTCGGCGGGTACGTCTCGGTGCCGGCCTACCTGGCCGCGTGGCGCCGCGAGCTGCCCATGGTGATCCATGAGGTGAACGTGCCGCCGGGCGTGGCCAACCGGCTGGGCATGAAGTTCACCAAGAACATCGCGGTCGGCTTCCCGCACCAGCCGAGCCAGGCCGAGTCGCTGCGCGACGCGACGGTGGTGGGGGTGCCGCTGCGCCGCAGCATCGCCTCGCTGGATCGGTACGCGCTGCGCAACGCCGCCCGCGCCCACTTCGGGCTCCGCCCCGACCTGCCGGTGCTCTTCGTCGCGGGCGGCTCGTCGGGCGCCCGCTCGATCAACCTGGCGGTCTCCGGCGCGGCCAAGGAGCTGGCCCGCAACGGTGTGCAGGTGCTGCACGTGATGGGGGCCCGCAACGAGCCGGTGCCGATCCCCACCGACCTGCCGGTGCCGTACGTGACGCTGCCGTACCTGTCCGAGATGGAGCTGGGCTACGCGGCGGCCGACCTCATGCTGGCCCGGGGCGGTGCGATGACCGTCGCCGAGGTGGCCGCGATCGGCCTGCCGACGATCTTCGTGCCGTACCCGCACAGCAACCAGGAGCAGAAGCGCAACGCGCTGCCCGTGGTGGAGGCTGGCGGCGGGCTGCTCGTCGACGACGGGGAGCTGACCCCGGACTGGCTGGAGCGCGCGGTGATCCCGCTGATCCGCGATCCGCAACGGCTCTACGCGATGGGCGCCGCGGCGTCGGCGTACGGGCGGCGCGACGGTGACGAGGCGCTGCGCTCGTTCGTCCTCGAGGCGGTGGCCCGGTGACCGCGCAGTTCACCCCGGCGGGCACGCTGACCGCCGAGGACCTGGGCGCCGTCCACCTGATCGGCGTGGGCGGGGTGGGCATGCTCGGTGTGGCCCGACTGCTGCTCACCCGGGGCATCCGGGTTTCCGGCAGCGACCTGCGCGAGTGGCCCTCGCTGGCGGGTCTGCGGGCGCTCGGCGGGACCATCTACCTCAGCCACGAGGCGACCAACCTCGACGGGGTGGACACCGTCGTCTACTCCTCGGCCATCCCGAATGACCACCTGGAACTGGTCGAGGCGCGTCGCCGCGGCCTGCGGGTGCTGCACCGCTCGGAGGCCCTGGCCGCGGCGATGACCGGCCGCCGGGCGGTGGCGGTCGCCGGCACCCACGGCAAGACCACCACCACCTCGATGGTGACCATGGTGCTCCAGCAGGCCGGGGTCGACCCGTCCTTCGTGATCGGCGGGGAGATCTCCGAGGTCGGCTCGGGCGCGCACCACGGCACCGGCGAGTACTTCGTGGTGGAGGCCGACGAGAGCGACCGCTCGTTCCTCATCTACCGCCCGTACGTTTCGATCATCACGAACGTCGAGCCGGACCACCTGAACACCTACGGCGACTACGCGACGCTGGAGGCGGCGTTCGTGGAGTTCGCCCGCCTCACCGATCCGAACGGGTTCATCATCACCTGCGCCGACGACCCGGGCGGTCGGCGGTTGGCGGCGACCCTGCGCGCCGAGGGGCGGCGGGTGTTCACCTACGGCGCGGCCGAGGACGCCGACCTGCGGCTGACCGAGATCGTCTCCTCCGCGCGGGGGGTGCGCTACCTGGCCGCGATCGACGGCCGGTCGCTGGGCGAGTTCCGGCTGCCGGTGCCGGGGCGGCACATGGGGCTCAACAGCGCCTCGGCGGTGCTGACCGCGTACCTGCTCAAGCTGCCGCTGGAGGCGGCGGAGGCGGCGCTGGCGGTCTTCCCCGGCGTGCGACGGCGCTTCGAGCGCAAGGGCGTCGCGGACGGCGTGCTGGTCTACGACGAGTACGCCTACCACCCCACGTCGATGACGCTGGCGATGCAGACGCTGCGCGAGGTGGCCGGCGACGGACGGTTGATCGTCGTCTTCCAGCCGTACCGGCTGTACCGCACCCGCGACAACCAGGCGGAGATCGCCGAGGCGCTGGCCATCGCCGACGAGGTGGTGCTGCTGGAGGTCTTCGGGCCGGGCGAGCTGCGCCAGCCCGGTGAGGGCTCGGCGGCGCTGATCGAGGCGGTGGCGCTGCCGGCCGAGCGGAAGGTGTTCGTCGACTCCTGGGATGCCGCGCCGGTCGAGGTGGTCCGCCGGGCCCGCCCGGGGGACGTGGTGGTGACCATGGGCGCTCCGCCGATCTCGCTGATGGGTGACGAGCTGCTGGCCGCCCTGGGCGCGCGTACCGCCGAGTCCGCGCCGGGGGCGACGGTCGACCCGGTGGCCACGACCCCGGCGATCGGCCAGCCGGTGCCCGGCGGGTCCACGGCCGGTGGCGACGGGGCGGCGCTCGGGGGCGCCGCCGCACCGGACGGCGCGGCCCCCACGGCCGGATGAGCCCCGGCCCCGCCCGAGGGCGGACCAGCGGCGCCGACGGCGGCGCCCCACGACGCGGTCCGGTCCGGCGTTGGCAGTTGGTCCGGGCCGGCAGCGACGCGGTGCCGGCGTCGACCCGCCGCTTCATGGCCCGGGCCCGGCAGCGCCGGATGCGGGCGGCGTTGCCGTGGGCGGTGGCCGCCGGGGTGCTGGCCCTGCTCGGGATGGTCGCCTGGACGGTCCTCGGTACCGGGCTGTTCGGGGTCCGCACGGTGACGGTCGAGGGCGCCAGGCTGGTCACGGACGTGCAGGTGCGCGACGCGGTGGGGGTGGCCGACGGGGTGCCCCTGGCCCGGGTGGATCTGGCGGCCGCCGCGCGTCGGGTCGGCGCGTTGGCGCCGGTGGAGCGGGCCACGGTGTCGCGGGACTGGCCGGGCACGCTTGTGGTCCGGGTGACCGAGCGGACGGCGGTGGCGGTGGTGCCGCAGGCGGACACGTTCGCGCTTGTCGACCGCAGCGGCGTGGCGTTCCAGACGGTGGCCCGCCGCCCCGCCGGGCTGCCGCTGGTGCAGGTGGCCCGGCCCGCCGCCGACGACCCGGACACCCGGGCCGCGCTGGAGGTGCTCGGGGCGCTGACCCCGCAACTGCGGGCCGAGCTGGTGGAGCTGAGGGTGGAGGGGCTGGCCCGGATCAGCCTGCGGCTGCGCGGAGACCGCACGGTGGTCTGGGGAGACGCCACGCGGGGTACGGACAAGGCCCGGGTGGCCACCGCGTTGCTCGACGAGGACAGCAAGCGCATCGACGTGAGCGCGCCTGACGTGGTGACCTTCCGCTGACCGGTGAGCGTGCTCCGGACGTGACGAGTCGCGCTCCGGCGGCGACACGCCGGTCGGGTCCTTGGCTCATCGCGTGGTGGCGCTTACGTTGCCCCGAAGAGGTTCAGTGGTTGACATAACTGTAAGCCTCTAGTAGAGGGTGAGGGTTCACCCCTGACTCTCGCTGGTGACAGCTGTCGTCGGCCGCTGGTCTGGCCACGCCGTACCCGGTCGGCCGAAGCCAATCTCGAAGGAAAGGACCGGAGATGACACCTCCGCACAACTACCTGGCGGTCATCAAGGTCGTCGGCATCGGGGGCGGCGGCGTCAACGCCGTCAACCGGATGATCGAGGTTGGGCTCAAGGGCGTCGAGTTCATCGCGATCAACACCGATGCCCAGGCGCTGCTGATGAGTGACGCCGACGTCAAGCTCGACGTCGGCCGGGAGCTGACCCGTGGCCTGGGGGCCGGGGCCAACCCGGACGTCGGCAAGAACGCCGCGGAGGACCACCGCGACGAGATCGAAGAGGTGCTCAAGGGCGCCGACATGGTCTTCGTGACCTGCGGCGAGGGTGGCGGCACCGGCACCGGCGGCGCGCCCGTGGTGGCCAACATCGCCCGCAAGCTCGGCGCGCTGACCATCGGCGTGGTGACCCGCCCGTTCTCCTTCGAGGGCAAGCGCCGCCAGGTGCAGGCCGAGACGGGGATAGACGAACTCCGCAACCAGTGCGACACGCTCATCGTCATCCCGAACGACCGGCTGCTGGCGCTCGGTGACCGCAACATCAGCATGATGGACGCCTTCCGCACGGCCGACCAGGTGCTGCTCTCCGGTGTGCAGGGCATCACGGACCTGATCACCACCCCGGGTCTGATCAACCTGGACTTCGCCGACGTCAAGAGCGTGATGAGCGGCGCCGGCAGCGCGTTGATGGGCATCGGCAGCGCCCGCGGGGAGAACCGCGCGGTCGAGGCTGCCGAGGCGGCCATCTCCAGCCCGCTGCTGGAGCAGAGCATGGACGGCGCTCGCGGCGTGCTGCTCTCCATCGCCGGCGGCTCCGACCTGGGCCTGTTCGAGATCAACGACGCGGCCCAGCTGGTCACCGACGCGGCCCACCCGGACGCCAACATCATCTTCGGCGCGGTGATCGACGACGCGCTCGGCGACGAGGTGCGGGTGACTGTCATCGCGGCGGGCTTCGACGGTGGCACGCCGGCGTACAAGGCGGCCGAGCCGACCCGCAAGACCAACACCAACCAGCCGGCGCCGCAGAGCACCCCGGTGCCGCCGCCGGCCACCCTGCCGGCTCCGGCCCAGTCGCCGCGCCGGGTGCTCTTCGACGACGTGGACGTGCCCGACTTTCTCAAGAACGGTTCCTGAGCGCCGCCGATGACCGACAGTTCAGCCACGGTACGACCGGACCGCCGCGCCGAACTCGCGGCCGGCCTGGCCCAGGTGCGAGCCCGGATCGCCGACGCCTGCGCGGACGCGGGCCGGGACCACGCCGACGTCACGATGATCGCCGTGACCAAGACGTACCCGGCCGGGGACGTGCTGGCGTTGGCCGGGCTCGGGGTGACCGACATGGGGGAGAACCGTGACCAGGAGGCGGCCGGCAAGGCCGCCGAGGTGGCTGCGGCAGGCGTACGCCCCCGCTGGCACTTCATCGGGCAGTTGCAGCGCAACAAGGCCCGCTCGGTCGTCCGCTACGCCGACGTCGTGCACTCGGTGGACAGCGTGCGGCTGGCCCGCGCGCTGGGTAACGCGGCGGCGGAGCGGGAACGGCCGCTGGACGCCCTGGTGCAGGTGAGCATCGACGGCGACCCGGCGCGCGGCGGCGCGTTGCCCGACTCGGCCGATGAGGGCGCGGGGCTGGAGGCGGTCGCCGCTGCGGTGGCCGACGCGCCCGCGCTGCGGTTGGCCGGTCTGATGGCGGTGGCGCCGCTGGGGTGGTCGCCGGAGCGGGCCTTCGCCCGACTGGCCGAGGTGGCCGAGGCGTTTCGGACGCTCCATCCGGGAGCGACAGCGTTGTCGGCGGGAATGAGCGGCGACCTGGAAATCGCGATCCGATACGGCGCGACACATGTCCGCGTCGGTAGCGCGTTGCTCGGAATGCGTCCCACGCTGCGGTAGCCTGACCGCGAGACAGGCAAATTACATCAGTGTTGTTTCAGGGCGGCGGATCCTTGTGGGGGTCGTGACGCGCGACGCGAATCGCGCGCCAGGGGGATTGCCGTTCCGGTCCGATGGGCATGGTTGTCCACTCGCGACGGGCGACATGGCACGGGGGCGAGTGCCGCACGGCGGACGGAAGGGCGCGGGATGGGTGCACTGCGCAAGGCGGGGGTCTGGCTCGGTCTCGTCGAGGAAGACGACGAGCGGGCCTACGACGACGGTGGCTACGACAAGGGTGGCTACCGCGACTCGCGGTACCGGCAGAGCCGGTACGCCGAGGAGTTCGCCGACGAGGACGACGACGACACCGAGGAGCCACCGGCTCCCCGGCCGCGCTCCAGCGAGCGGGGCCGGCTCTCCGAGCGGTCCACCGGGCGTGGCGGCGAGTCCGACCGCGGTGACGGTGAGCGTCCGGAGCGGGCCGAGCGGTCCAGCGTACGGTCGATCACGCGGTCCTCGGCCGGCGACACGTCGGGCGCGCTGACGTACCACACGCGCGACAATCTGGCCCTCGCGCCGCAGGCCGCGACGCGGGAGCGCGTGGCCGTGCCCGAGGAGGAGCAGCGGTACCAGATCACCACGCTGCACCCGACCACCTACCGCGAGGCGCGCACCATCGGTGAGCACTTCCGCGACGGCGTACCAGTGATCATCAACCTCACCGAGATGGACGAGGCCGACGCCCGCCGTCTGGTTGACTTCGCGGCCGGTCTGGCGTTCGGGCTGCGCGGTACGATCGAGCGCGTGACCAATCGGGTGTTCCTGCTCTCACCGGCCAATGTCCAGGTCACCGCGGAGGACAAGGCCAAGATCGCTGAGGGCGGTTTTTTCAGCCTGAGTTGACCCCGCCCGACCCGAGGGACGTCGCTGACCGTGTTGTCGATCTTACTGCAAGTGCTGTACCTGGTCCTTTATGTCTTCCTGCTTCTTCTTCTGTCCCGGTTCGTGTTGAGCGCCGTTCTGCAGTACGGCCGGCGGTGGCAGCCGGGACGCGGCGCATCGGCAGGACTGGAATCCGTGTGGAGCGTCACTGATCCCCCTCTCAACGCGTTGAGGCGTGTGATCCCTCCGCTGCGAATTGGTACCGTGAGCATCGACCTGGCCTCCCTTGTGCTCCTGGTTATCCTGTTCGTGCTGATGGAGTTCGTGTTAGGGCCGTCGATCAGGGCATCTGCCTGATGACCGACGCGCTTTCGCGGCCGCAACTGACCCGAGGAGTTTCGATGCCGCTGACCCCGGCCGACGTCCACAACGTCGCCTTCAAAAAGCCGCCGATCGGCAAGCGGGGGTATGACGAGGAGGAGGTCGACGCTTTCCTGGACGAGGTGGAGCGCGAGCTCGCCCGTCTCATCGAGGAGAACAACGAGCTGCGCGCCCAGGTGGAGCGCGGCGGCCGTGGCGGTGCCCCCGCCGGCCCCGGCGGCGACGCCCGACTGGCGGCGGAGCTCAACGACGTCAAGGCCCAACTGGACCGGGTGCAGCGCGACAAGTCCGCTGCCGAGCAGGCCGCCCGCGCCATGCAGGCCGAGCTGGAGCAGGTCCGCGCGACCGGCGGCCCGGCCGGCGGCGTCACCGGTGACGGTGAGCAGCAGGCCCTCCGCGTGCTGATGATGGCCCAGCGCACCGCCGACGACCACGTGTCCGACGCGCGCCGCGAGGCCGACCAGCTGCTGTCCGAGGCCCGCAGCAAGGCCGAGGAGGTGACCCGCGAGGCGCGCGCGAAGGCCGACGCCCTGGAGCGGGACGCCCGCCAGCGGCACCAGGAGGCCATGGGCGGCCTGGACGCCAAGCGCACGGCCCTGCAGAAGCACATCGAGGAGCTCAAGCAGTTCGAGCGCGAGTACCGCACCCGGCTCAAGGCGTACCTGGAGAGCCAGCTGCGGGACCTCGACGGTCGCGGCCAGGGCCTCGAAGCCGAGATGACCCGCTCCGAGGCAGGCCGGGTCGCCGGCGGCAACGGGCTGGCGGCGGCAGGTCTCGCCGGTTCGTACGGCGGCGGGCGCTCCGGCGCCCTCGAAGCCGGACGCTGAGCACCGGCCGGCGATCGCTGTCCGCAGATGGTGACGGTCGCCGGCCCTGCCTGGACGGTACGACGCGGCGGGGGTGAGCCGTGATAGTCGCGAGTCTTCTGCTCATCCTCGTCGCTGTGGTGCTGCTGGTGTTCGGTCTGGCCGGTGGCTCCAGCATTCTGTTGACCATTTCCATCGCGGCCAGTCTGCTGGCCGCCGTCGCGTTGGTGGTGGGCGCCCGCCAGGCAGCCGCCAACCGCGCGACGGCGGATCCCGGTCGGGCCGGTCCGCGGGACCGCGCGACATTCCGCAGGGCCAGCCAGGCCCAGCCGGGTTTCGCGTACGGTCCACCGCTGGCCGAGCCGGATGTGCCGGTCCAGCACGTACCTTCGACGGTCGGCAACGGCGGCACCGGGTGGCGGCAACCACCCGAGCCGCCGTCCGACCCCGACGCGGCCCCGCCCTTCGACGCGGCCCCGCCCTTCGACGCGGCCCCGTCCTTTGACCCGGCCCCGCCGTTCGAGCCCGAGGCGCCGCTCGTGACCCCGGCCGACGGGTCACGCTCCTCGCCCGTCAGCCCGGCATCGCCCTTCGTGGCCCGGGGCGACGAGGCGTACCCCGCCAACACGATGTCGGTCGACGCGCTGGCCGACGAGCCGGCCGAGCAGCCGATCACCCCGGCCGAGGCGGCCCGGGTCTCCCGGCTGCCCGACCCCGTCGTGGTGGTCGACGGGCGGCCCCGCTACCACCTGGCCGGGTGCCGACGCCTGGCCGGCCGGGTGCCCGAGACTCTTCCGGTCGCCGAGGCCGTCGAGCTGGGATTCACGCCGTGTGCGGCGTGTGCGCCGGCCACCGCCCTGCTCACCGACGCCCGGCCGATCTGAGAGCCGTGTCGGTGCCCCCGCAGGACGCGCTCACCGTCGCGGTACGGGTGAAGCCTGGCGCCTCCCGGAACACCGTCGGCGGCCGCTTCGACGGCACGTACGGGCCCGCCCTGGTGATCGCGGTCCACGCTCCGGCTGTGGACGGCCGGGCGACCGAGGCGGCCCGCCGCGCCCTCGCCGACGCGTTGGGGGTCCGGGCGGCCGCGGTGTCGCTGCGCACCGGCGCGACCAGCCGGGACAAGCTGTTCGTCGTCGACCGGCCCGGCCCCGAGCTGACCGACGTGCTGCACCGACTGCGCGACGGATCCGCAGGGTGAGGACCGCCCGGGCTCGGCAACCGTGACGCCCGGGCTGGACATCGCGCTGCTGCTCGGCGCGGCCGTGCTGCTGGTGGCGGTCGGCGCCGTCCGGCTCTCCAGTCGCCTCGGGGTGCCCAGCCTGCTGTTCTACCTGGCGCTCGGCGTGGCCATCGGCGAGGCCGGGCTGGGTATCCGCTTCGACGACGTCGAGTTGACCCGGACCCTCGGCTTCTGCGCGCTCATCGTGATCATCGCCGAGGGTGGCCTGACCGCCCGGTGGAGCGCGCTGCGCCCGGTCCTCGGGTTGGCCTCCGCGCTCTCCACGGTCGGCGTGATCGTCAGCATCGTGGTGGTCGGCATCGCCGTACACCTGCTGTTGGGTCTGGACTGGCGGCTGGCGTTGCTCTACGGCGCGGTGCTCTCCTCCACCGACGCGGCAGCCGTGTTCGCCACCCTGCGACGGCTGCGGTTGCCACCGCGGCTGGTGGCCACACTGGAGGCCGAGTCGGGCATGAACGACGCCCCGGTGGTGCTGCTGGTGGTGCTGCTGTCGCACGCGGGCTGGTCGCATCCGTGGTGGTACGAGGTCGGCCTGGTCTGCTACGAGCTGGGCGTCGGCGCGGCGGTGGGCGTGGGCGCGGGCCTCGCCGGTACGTGGGCGCTGCGCCGGGCGGCGCTGCCGTCCGCCGGGCTGTACCCGATCGCGGCGGTGGGGATCACCGTCCTGGCGTACGCCGCCGGCGCCGTGCTGCACGCCTCGGGCTTCCTCGCCGTCTACGTGGCCGGAGTGCTGCTGGGCAACGCCCGGCTGTCGCACCGGCAGGCGATCCTCGGCTTCGCCGACGGGCTGGCGTGGGTCGCCCAGATCGGGCTGTTCGTGCTGCTCGGGTTGCTGGTCTCGCCGGGCCGGCTGGACGCGGCGGTGCTGCCGGCGGTGGTCGCCGGTCTGGCGCTGGTGCTGCTGGCCCGGCCGCTGTCGGTGGCCGTCTCGGCGTTGCCGTTCCGGCTTGGCCTGCGGGAGCAGGCGTTCCTGTCCTGGGCCGGGCTGCGCGGGGCGGTGCCGATCGTGCTGGCCACCATTCCGCTCTCGGAGCGGGTGCCGGGCGCGGAGCGCCTCTTCGACGCGGTCTTCGTGCTGGTGGTGATCTTCACGTTGGTGCAGACCAGCACGCTCGGTCCGTTCGCCCGCTGGCTGGGGACCACCGCGCCGGCCGAGGCCACCGAGATCCACGTGGAGACCGCGCCACTGGAGCGGATGCGGGCCGATCTGCTCCAACTTGAGGTGCCTCCGGGCTCGCGGCTGGCCGGCGTGCACGTCGACGAGTTGCGGTTGCCGCTGGGCGCCTCGGTGACCCTGGTGCTGCGCGACGGGGTGGGCTTCGTGCCCGGCCCGGACACCCGGCTGAAAACCGGCGACAGCCTGCTGATCGTCGCCACCGGTGGGGTGCGCGACGCCGCCGAACGGCGGTTGCGGGCGGTCAGCCGACGCGGTCGGCTGGCCCGATGGTTTGGCGAGTACGGGGATGAGGCGGTCGGTTGATCTGCTAGCGTTCCCTTTGCCCCGGTTAGGCAGGGCTCGGGGCTGTTGAGCGGTGCGACGGTGCGCCACGTTGTCGGACGCCTGTACGTTCCGTATTCTTGCCAACCTCCGGAGTGCGCGGCCATCGTCGCCGTGCGCCCCTTTTCGTACTTGGGGGACGCCTTCGTCGGCGCCCCTGACCAGGTGCCGCGACCGAGCGGCTCCGCGGCCGAGGAGCGACCCATGGCGAAGCCAGCCGACACCAGGACCGCCGGCCGCAAGCCGGTGGCCAAGGCCACCCGCAGCGCGGCGGAGACCGAGAAGATCCGGGCGGCGCTGGCGGCGCGGCGGGACGAGCTGCGCGCCGAGTACGATCAGACGCTGAGCGAGATCACCGAGCTGCAGCGCGATCGGTTGACGGACTCGGCCGGGGACGACCAGGCCGACACCGGGACCAAGACGTTCGAGCGGGAGCAGGAGATCTCTCTCGCCAACAGCATTCTGGAACGGATCACGCAGGTCGAGCGCGCCCTGGAGCGCCTCGACGAGGGTGGTTACGGCTGGTGCGAGCGGTGCGGCAACCCGATCCCGGTCGAGCGCCTCGCCGCCTTCCCGTCGGCCACCCTGTGTGTGACGTGCAAGCAGTTGGAGGAGCGGCGCTGACGCCCGGTCCCCGTCTGCGATGAGGCGGTGAGCGATCACCGCCGAGACACCTCGATGGGGAGCGCATGACCGCAGCACCGCCCGCCGACCCCGGCCGTACCGACCCGGGCGGCGGCAAGCCCCGGCCCCGGGCCGTCGCGATCCTCGCCGGGGTGGCCCTGGTGGCCCTGGTGGCCGACCTGCTGACCAAGCACCTCGCGCTGGCCGCGCTGAGCGACCGGGAGCCGGTCCGGGTGCTGGGTGGGCTGGTCTACCTGAGCCTGACCCGCAACAGCGGCGCCGCGTGGAGCATCGGTGCGAACTACACCTGGGTGTTCCCGCTGATCACCATCGGCGTGGTCGGCTGGATCGTCTGGATGGCGCTGCGGCTGCGTTCCCTGCCGTGGGCGATCTCCCTCGGCCTGGTGCTCGGTGGCGCGCTGGGCAACCTCATGGACCGGATCTTCCGGGCGCCCGCTCCGTTCCACGGTCACGTGGTCGACATGATCAGCGTCTTCGGGCCGTACGGCGAATATTTCCCGGTGTTCAACCTGGCCGACAGCTCGCTGGTCTGCGGTGTGCTGCTGGCCGTGCTGCTGGAGCTGACCGGTCGCCAGCGTGACGGGCGGCGGGCCGGCCGTGACGGCGCCCCCGCCGACGCGGACGCCACCGCCGACGCCGAGCAGAGGGAGCGGGCATGACCTCCGCGTTCGCCGCCGGTGGCGACCACCGTTCGCTGCCCGTGCCCGACGGCCTCGACGGCATGCGCCTGGACCAGGCGGTGTCCCGGCTGTTCGGCCTCTCCCGTACCGCAGCCGCCGCCCTGGTCGACGCGGGCGACGCCCTCGTCGACGGCGCTGCCCGGCCCAACTCCCACAAGGTCAAGGCCGGCTCCTGGCTGGAGGTCACGCTGCCCGCCCCGGTCGCCCCACCGACCGTGGTGCCGCAGGCGGTGCCCGGCCTGCGCGTCGTGTACGCCGACGACGACATCGTGGTGGTGGACAAGCCGGTGGGCGTGGCCGCGCATCCCAGCCCGGGGTGGACCGGCCCGACGGTGATCGGTGCCCTCGCCGCGATCGGGCACCGCATCTCCACCAGCGGCGCCGCCGAGCGGCAGGGCGTGGTGCACCGTCTCGACGTGGGCACCACGGGGATCATGGTGGTGGCCAAGAGCGAGCAGGCGTACACGGCGTTGAAGCGGGCCTTCAAGTACCGCGAGGTGGACAAGGGCTACCACGCGGTGGTGCAGGGGCACCTGGACCCGCTGCGGGGCACCGTGGACGCGCCGATCGACCGGCACCCCACCCACGACTACCGCTGGGCGGTGGTGTCCGGCGGCAAGCCGAGCATCACCCACTACGACACCCTTGAGGCGTTCCCGGCGGCCAGCCTGGTCGATGTGCGATTGGAGACCGGCCGGACGCACCAGATCCGGGTGCACTTCTCCACGCTGCGGCACCCCTGTGTCGGTGATCTCACCTACGGCGCCGATCCCACCCTCTCGGCCCGTCTCGGCCTGGCCCGACAGTGGCTGCACGCCCGCGAACTGAGCTTTTTGCACCCCCGTTCGGGGGACGAGGTCCGGTTCGTCAGCGACTACCCTGACGACCTGGAACGTGCGCTTGAGATCCTGCGTGACTGAGCGGCGACCACCCGACATCGATCCGACGAGGGGATCCCGCCTGTGCGCGCCGGCGACCTGCTGCGGCAGCTGGACCAACAGCTGCTGCCGCCGCTGACCCGGGCGGTGGCCCGTCTCGGTGACCGGTCGGGGCGGTCCGGGGTGCTCACCTGGGCCGCCGTGCTCTCCGCGGCGGCGGTCCTGGGCACCGCAGTGTGGGCCGCCGACGATGCTCCGGTGGGCGACCGGACGGTTGGCGAGGTGACCCGCGTCGGGGTGGCCGACGGCGACTGGGTCCCCGGCTACCTGCGTTCGGCCGCGGCCGATCTGGCCGCGCTGAGCCCGACGGCCCCGGCCACCGGGGACGGGACGTACGCCCTGGTGATGCTCGACGCGTACCTTCCGCCGCAGCGGCTGGCCGCGGTGCTCGGTGACGTGTCGGTGTCGACGGTCTTCGGCCGGGTGCCGCTGCCCGGCCGGCAGACCGAGATCGTCCGGATCCCCGCGTCGCGGGTGCCGGACGACGTGGTCGCTCAGATGGCGCAGGTGGCCGCCCGCAAGGACGGCGAGGCCGCCGACTACCGGGCCAGGGCCGCCGGGGTGCGTGGCGACGGCGCCGCCGAGCGCGAGCTGCGCCAGCGGTACGTCACCGGGGCGGACGTGGCGAGCGCCGAGGCGGCGGCGTACCGCACCGGCTGCGCCTGCGTCTACGCCGCGGTGGTGCGCGCGGCGCCGGAGGTGCTGCGCGGCGTGGCCGCCCGCCCGGACGTGCGGGCCGTCGATCCGGCGCCCGAGGTGTACCGACTCGACCGTACGGTCTTCACGCCGCCGCTGCCCGAGCAGCGCGACGTGGTCCGCCCGCCGGCCGACACCGGGCCGAGCCCGGAGCCGACGCCGCTGGCGAGTGGCGGGCCGACGTCGAGCACGCCGAGACCGCCGGTGCCGATGGGCGAATCGTCGGAACCCGCACCGCTCGTAACGATTCCGTCACCCGCGTCGCCCTCGGCCGAACCCACCGAGGCGGCCCCGCCGGGTGTCGCCACCTCCCCGGACGCGATCGACGAGGGGCTGCTGACGCCCTCCCCGTCGTGATCTGCGCCGGGTGGTGTGCGTGCTCAGGTGTGGTCCGAATAGGGTTTGGTTCGTAGCCTGTCAGACAGAGATCGATGGTGCTGGGAGGGCGGGCCGTGGAGGGCAGTGAGACCGGCTGGGGCCGGCCGGCCGAACCAGCGCCGAGGTGGCGGGCATTGCTGGACCGCGCCCGGCTGGGCGGTCGGGCCGCTGAGCAGCCCGAGCCCGAGCGCCGGGCCGACGAGGCGCCGCCGGACCCACTGCCGCGGCGCGCGGCCCCCAACGGCTACGCGGGGCGGGCGTCGGCCATCGGGCATCCGGCCGATCTGTCGTACGGCCAGGAGCCCGGTTACCGTGCCGAGGCGACCTACCGGGTCGATCCCGCCTACCGGGCCGAGCCTGCGTACCGGGCGGAGCCGGACTACCGTGCGGAGCCCGCGTACCGGGCCGAGCCGGACTACCGCGCGGAGCCCGCGTACCGGGCGGAGCCGGACTACCGTGCCGAGCCTGCGTACCGTGCCGAGCCGGACTATCGGGCGGAGCCCGCGTACCGGGCCGAGCCGGACTACCGCGCCGAGCCGACGTACCGGGCTGACCCCGGTTACCGGGCCGAGCCGACGTACCGTGCCGACCCGGGCTACCGGGCCGAGCCGACGTACCGCGCCGACCCGGGCTACCAGGCCGAGCCCGAGCCGCCGCCGCGCCGGGCCGAGCCCGAGTCGCGCTACGCCCTCCTGGACAACGGCTACCGGCCGGGCAACCCGGCGGGGGAGTCCCGCTACGCGCTGCTGGAAACCGGTTACCAGCCGGAGACCGGCTACCCGAGCGCCGCGCCGCCGGTGACCCCGCCGGTCCCGGCGGTCGCGCCACCACCGGTCGCGCCGCCGCCCGCCCCACCGGTCGCGCCGCCGGTCACTCCGCCGCCCGCCGCGCCGGTCACCCCGCCACCGGGCTCGGCCATCGCCGAGCGCGGCTACCCCGCCCGGATCGAGTGGCGGCCACAGGGCGTCGACCAGGAGCTGGAACGCGCCACCGGCGTGCTCCGCCGCGATCTGGGCACACCCCGCGTGTTCGCGTTCGCCAACCCCAAGGGCGGGGTGCACAAGACCACCGCCACGGTGCTCGCCGCCGCCACCATCGGCAGCGTCCGGGGGCGGGGCGTGCTGGCCTGGGACGACAACGAGCTGCGCGGCACCCTGGGGCTACGCGCCGGCAGCGCCCGCCACGCGCGCACCATCCGGCACCTGATCGGTGACCTGGCCCAGATCGAGATCCTGGAGGGCGCGACCCTGCTGGAGCGGCTGGACGACTACCTGCGGCACGCCTCCGACGGCTCGTACGACGTGCTGGCCGGCGAGGAGAGCCCGCGCTTCGCCCAGCGGCTCGACCAGTTCACCGTCAAGCGGGTGCTCGAGCTGCTGCGGCGTACGCATGACGTGGTCTGCGTGGACACCGGCAACAACGTGGAGAGCGCCAACTGGCGCACCGTGATGCAGGCCGCCGACCAACTGGTGGTGACCACCGTGCCCCGTGAGGACGCGGCGTTCAGCGCCGACTGGATGCTCGACCTGCTGCACGAGGAGGGCATGGGCGAGCTGGCCGACAACGCGGTCACGCTCATCTCCTGCCCCACCCCTGGCCGCTCGCCCCTGCAGGACGACCTGGAGCGGCACTTCGCCACGCGTACCCGCGCGGTGGCCGTCGTGCCGTACGACCCGGCGTTGGAGACCGGCTCGTCGATCGAGTACCACCAGCTCCAGCCGGAGACCCGGCAGGCGTGGCTGCGCGCCGCCGCGGCCATGGCGGAGCCGTTCGCCCGGTGAGCGGGTTCGCCGCCACCGGCGCCCCGGCCCGTCTCGGGGCCTGAGAGGATCATCGGGTGAGCCCGGACAACCCCGACCCTGAGCGGCACGTCGACGACGCCGACCGGCCCGCCGCACCCCCACCGTCGGGTGCGGCGCCCACGGGAAGCGAGTCGGCCGTGCCGCCACCAGCCGCGCCGCCGCCCGGGTTCGGCCCCGGTGAGGGTCCCGCCTCGACGGCGTACCGGAGCGAGCTGGAGCTGACCCTCGACGAGCCGCGCCGGCCGCTGCGGACGGTGGCGACGGTGCTCGGCGTCGTGCTCGCCCTGGCCGTGCTGGGCGGGGGGCTCGGGCTGCTCTGGGCCGTGCTCGCGCCGGACACCCCGGTGCTCAAGACCGCCGAGGGCGCGATCTACGCCGAGCCCCAGCCGGAGCAGCCGATCGCCGCGGACGGCTGGTTCAGCCTGCTCGGGCTGGCCTTCGGGGTGCTCGCGGCGCTGGCCCTGTGGTTCCTGCTGCGCCGGCAGCGCGGCCCGGTCGGGCTGCTCGGCGTGGTGCTGGGCACGCTGGCCGCCGCCCCGGTGGCCTGGCAGGTGGGGCGTCGGGTCGGGCTGGCGACCTTCGACCGGCTGCTGGACACCGCCCCGGCCGGGCAGGCGTTCACCAAACCCGCCGACCTGCGCGCCGGCGGAATCGACTGGCTCTTCGGCGTGTTGCCGGTGCCGCACGGCAACCTGCTGCTGCCCGCGTTCGGCGCCGCCGTCACGTACACCCTGCTGGCCGGTTGGTCGCGCTGGCCGGGCCTGCGGCCGGAGCCGGACCCGACGGCCCTCAGTTGGGTGTCGGCGGGGACGCCAGCTCCGACAGCGGCACCGGAACCGCCCGCACCTGGCGCAGCAGAGCCGCCTCGCGGTTGAGCAGTCGCAGCTCGGCGCGGAGCCGGGCGGCGGTGTCGTCGATCGCGAGCAGCCGTTGCCGGTCGTCGACGGTCAGCGCGGCGGTGGCCGCCACCAGGTGGGAGAGCACCGTCGGATCCTCCGGCAGCTGCTCGGAGATCTCCTCCGGGTCGGGGCGGATCAGCCCCAGGTACTGCCGGAACACGGCGATCACCCGGGCGGCCAGCAGGTCGGCCACCTCGTCCGGCCCGGTGGCCTCGGGCAGCCATTCCACGGCAGCCGTCAGGTAGGGCGCGGACGTGTCGTCGACGTCGGCGATCCGGAAGCGACGGCGGCCGACCGTGACGATGTCGAAGCCGCCGTCGGCCAGCTCGGTGACCTGGCGCAGCTCGGCGGTGCAGCCCACCTCGTGCAGGGTGACGTCGCCGACACCGGTGCTCGCGCGGGTGCCGGGCCCGGCGGGCGCGACCTCCCAGCCGGCCTGGATGGCCACCACCCCGAACTCGCGGGACGCGCCCTCGGGCAGGTCGACAAGGTGCCGGACCAGGGCCCGGTAGCGCTCCTCGAAGATGTGCAGCGGCAGCACCAACCCGGGAAAGAGCACCGTTGCGAGCGGGAACACCGGCAGCCGTGCGGTCACGTGGTCGAGCCTAACCAATCGCGTCCGCGGCGGCGTGGCCCGGCTCACCGTCCCGCCGAGCGGGCGACTGGGGTGAGCTCCGGGCGGGCCGCCTAGACTCGCAAGGGTGCTGAATCGGATCGACCTGCGCGACGGTCTCGTGGACCCGCGCCGCCTGCTGCCCCGTGCCCAGCTCGACGTGTCGGTGGCCGTCGAGCGGATCAAGCCGCTCGTCGAGGCGGTCCGGGAGCATGGGTACCCGGCGATCCGGGAGGCCAGTGAGCGGTTCGACGGCATCTCACCGGAGGTGCTGCGGGTGCCGGTGGAGGCGATCGCCGAGGCCGAGGGTGTGCTCGACCCGGCCGTGCGTGCCGCGCTGCTGGAGTCGATCGCCCGGGCCCGCAGGGTGCACGACGACCAGCGGCGCACCGACCACACGACCCGGGTGGTGCCCGGCGGCACGGTCACCGAGCGGTGGCTGCCGGTCGACCGGGTGGGCCTCTACGTCCCCGGCGGCCTGGCGATGTACCCGTCGACAGTGGTGATGAACGTGGTGCCGGCCCAGGCGGCCGGAGTGCGCTCCCTGGTGGTGGTCAGCCCGCCGCAGAAGGACAACGGCGGCCTGCCCGACCCCCGGGTGCTTGCCGCGTGCGCGCTGCTCGGCGTCGACGAGGTCTACGCCGTGGGCGGCGCCCAGGCGGTGGCGATGCTGGCGTACGGGTCCGCCGTCGACCCGGCGGGCGCGCTGCGGTGCGAGCCCGTCGACCTGGTCACCGGCCCGGGCAACATCTGGGTGACCGCCGCCAAGCGGCTGCTGCGGGGTGTCGTCGGCATCGACGCCGAGGCCGGCCCGACCGAGATCGCGATCCTGGCCGACGACAGCGCCGACCCGGCGCACGTCGCCGCCGACCTGATCAGTCAGGCCGAGCACGACCCGCTCGCGGCGAGCGTGCTGGTCACCCCGTCGGTGGCGCTCGTCGAGGCGGTCGAGCGGGAGCTGGCCCGGCAGGTGCCCGCCACCAAGCACGCCGAGCGGGTGACCACGGCGCTGACCGGCGAGCAGAGCGGCGTGGTCCTGGTCGACGACCTCGAGGCGGGGCTGCGGGTGGTCGACGCGTACGCGGCCGAGCACCTGGAGATCCAGACGGTCGACGCCCGGGAGTGGGCGCTGCGGGTGCGCAACGCCGGAGCGATCTTCGTGGGCGCCTGGTCGCCGGTGTCACTCGGCGACTACTGCGCCGGCTCCAACCACGTGCTGCCCACCGGCGGCTGCGCCCGGCACTCGTCGGGGCTGTCGGTGCAGTCGTTCCTGCGCGGCGTGCACCTGATCGAGTACACCGAGGCCGCGCTGCGCGAGGTGGCCCCACACGTGGTCACCCTGGCGAACGTGGAGGACCTGCCGGCGCACGGCCAGGCCGTGCAGGCCCGCTTCCCGGGAGGGGTGGGGTGACCTCGCTCGATGATCTGCCGATCCGCGACGACCTGCGCGGGCTGTCGCCGTACGGGGCGCCGCAGCTCGACGTGGCGGTGCGGCTCAACACCAACGAGAACTCCTACCCGGTGCCGGAGCCGGTCGTCGACGCGATCGGCAAGGCGCTCGCGGCCGAGTTGCGCGACCTGAACCGCTATCCGGACCGGGACGCGGTGGCGCTGCGCGCCGACCTGGCCGAATATCTCGGGCACGGCCTGACCGTCGAGCACGTCTGGGCGGCCAACGGCTCGAACGAGATCCAGCAGCAGTTGTTGCAGGCGTTCGGTGGGCCGGGGCGCACCGCGATGGGTTTCGTGCCGGCGTACTCGATGCACCCGCTGCTGGCCCTCGGCACCGGCACCCGGTGGGTGCCCGCTGAGCGCGGCGTCGACTTCGGGCTGACGGCCGACGAGGCGGTGGCCCAGGTCCGCGAGCACCGGCCCGACGTGGTCTTCCTCTGCTCGCCGAACAACCCCACCGGCACCGCGCTGGACCCGGCGGTGGTCGCCGCGGTGCTCGACGTCGCGCCCGGCATGGTGGTCGTCGACGAGGCGTACGCCGAGTTCGCCCGGCCGGGCACGGTCAGCGCCCTCGCGGTGCTGCCCGGCCACCCGCGGCTCGTGGTCACCCGCACGATGAGCAAGGCGTTCGGCTTCGCCGGTGGCCGGCTGGGCTACCTGGCCGCCGACCCGGCGGTGGTGCGGGCGGTGCAGCTGGTCCGTCTGCCGTACCACCTGTCCGCGCTGACCCAGGCCGCCGCCCGCGCGGCGTTGGCCCACCGCGACGCCCTGCTGGGTACGGTGAGCGCGATCATGGCCCAGCGGGACCGGATCGTCGCGACGCTGCGCGAACGCGGCCTGCGGGTGGCCGACAGCGACGCCAACTTCGTGCTGTTCGAGTCCGGCGGCGACCAGGCCGCCGCCTGGCAGGCCCTGCTGGCGCAGGGTGTGCTGGTCCGCGACGTCGGCCTGCCCGGCTGGCTGCGGGTGACCGCCGGCACCCCCGCCGAGACCGACGCCTTCCTAGCTGCAATGGAGACTGTGCGATGGGAGCGCGAGGAGTGAGCTTGCGAGCCCCGCAGTCGCGACCGAAAGGTATGCAATGAGCCGGACCGCCCGGGTGGAGCGGATCACCAAGGAGACCAAGGTCCTCGTCGAGATCGACCTCGACGGCACCGGCGCCGCCGAGATCAGCACCGGCGTGGGCTTCTACGACCACATGCTGAACCAGATCGCCCGCCACGGCGGCTACGACCTGACCGTGCGCACCGTGGGCGACCTGGAGATCGACGCCCACCACACGATGGAGGACACCGCGCTCGCGCTGGGCGCCGCGTTCGACCAGGCGCTGGGCGACAAGGCCGGCATCCGGCGGTACGGCTCGGCGACCGTCCCGATGGACGAGGTGCTGGTCCGGGCCGCGGTGGACCTGTCCGGCCGGCCGTACGTGGTGCACGACGAGCCGGTGCTGGCCCCGTACATCGGGCCGGTGTATCCGACCAGCATGACCCGGCACATCTGGGAGTCGTTCGGCCAGGCGGCCCGGATCACCCTGCACGTCGACGTGCTGCGGGCGGCCCGTCCGGGTGGGCACCCGGACGCGCACCACGTGGTGGAGGCCCAGTTCAAGGCGGTCTCCCGGGCGCTGCGCGAGGCCACCGCGATCGACCCGCGGGCGGCCGGCGCGATCCCGAGCACGAAGGGGGCGCTCTAATGGGGGCCGCGTTGCCGACGTTGCTGCTGATCCTGGCCGGGGTGCTGGTGGGCGGCGCGTGGTCGCTGCACCGGCAGGGCGCGCCGAGGGGCGCCGTGGTGATCACCGCGCTGCTCGCGCTGCTCGCCACGGCCGCCGGGGTGCTCCGGCTGATCCCGGAGTCGGGGTCGTGACCGCCGACGTGGTGGTGCTCGACTACGGCTCGGGCAACCTGCGCTCGGCGGAGCGGGCGCTGGCCGCGGCGGGCGCGTCCGTCCGGGTGACCGACGACCTCGCCGCGGCGGCCGCCGCGGACGGTCTGGTGGTGCCGGGTGTGGGCGCCTACGCGGCGTGCATGGCGGGTATCGAGGCGCTCGGCGCCGGGCCGGTGATCGCGGAGCGGGTGGCCGCGGGCCGCCCGGTGCTCGGCATCTGCGTGGGCATGCAGGTGCTCTTCGAGCACGGCGAGGAGCACGGGGTGGTGACCAAGGGCCTCGGGCTGCTGCCCGGCGGGGTGACCCGGTTGGCCGCGCACCGCCTGCCGCACATGGGCTGGAACACGGTTCGCGCGCCCCGCGGGTCGGTGCTGTTCGCCGGGTTGCCGACGCAGAGCCGGTTCTACTTCGTGCACTCGTACGCGATGGGTGACCCGGCGGCGTTGGCGGCCGCGGGGGCCGTGGTGACCACGGCCCACCACGACACCGACTTCGTGGCCGCGGTGGAGCGTGGGCCGCTGTCGGCGGCGCAGTTCCACCCGGAGAAGTCCGCCGACACCGGTGCCGCGTTGCTGCGCAACTGGCTCGCCACCCTGCCCGCCGGTGACTGAGCGCCGGCACCGCCCGGCGTCCGGCGGGCGGGCGTCGCGGTGAGCCGGGAGCGGGCTCGTCGGCGGGCCGAACGTGAGGCTGACCTGGCGCGGGAGCGGGCGGCCCGGCAGCGCCGGGTGGCGCGTCGGCAGCGCCGCCGCGCGGTCGTCCGACGGTTGACGCCGCAGTTGCGCCGGGGCCGCACGGGCCGGCTGGCTCGGCACACGCGGGGTGAGCGGGCGGCGATCGTGCTGCTCACCGGGGCGGCGATGATTCTGATCTGGACGTTCGTCGACGATCTGGCGTTGCGTGTCGCGCTGATCGTGCTGTTGCTGCTCGTACTCCCGGCGATCGTGGTGATCGCTCTGGACCGTCGTACCTGATCGAGGAGAAGACGTTGAGTCTCACCCTGTTACCCGCCGTGGATGTCGCCGACGGCCGGGCTGTCCGGCTCGTGCAGGGCGCCGCCGGCAGCGAGAGCGTCTACGGCGACCCGTTGGACGCGGCGCTGGCGTGGCAGCGCGACGGCGCGGAGTGGATCCACCTGGTCGACCTGGACGCGGCGTTCGGCCGGGGCACCAACGCGCACCTGCTCGCCGAGGTGGTGCGGCAGTTGGACGTGCAGGTGGAGTTGTCCGGCGGCATCCGTGACGACGAGTCGCTGCGCGCGGCGCTGGGCACCGGGGCGAGCCGGGTGAACATCGGCACCGCCGCGCTGGAGGACCCGGTGTGGTGCGACCGGGTCGTCGGGGAGTACGGCGACCGGGTCGCCATCGGGCTGGACGTACGCGGTCAGACCCTGTCCGCGCGGGGTTGGACCCGTGACGGCGGTGACCTGTACGAGGTGCTGGAGCGCCTGGACAAGGCGGGCGCCACGCGGTACGTGGTCACCGACATCACCAAGGACGGCACCATGCGCGGGCCGAACCTGGATCTGCTGCGCGAGGTGTGCGCGCGTACCGACCGGCCGGTGATCGCCTCGGGTGGCGTGTCCGCCCTGGACGACCTGCGGGCGCTGGCCACGCTGGAGCCGCTGGGCGTGGAGGGCGTGATCGCCGGCAAGGCGCTGTACGCGGGCGCGTTCACGGTGGCCGAGGCGCTGCGCACGTTGGCCGAGGCGTGACTGTCACCCGGCTGGGCTCGGGAGGGCCGTGGGAGCAGAGCTACGGCTACTCCCGGGTGGTCCGGGCCGGTGACCTGGCCTGGACGGCTGGCTGTACGGCCACCGTCGACGGTCGGGTGGCGCACGTCGGGGACGCCGCCGCGCAGACCGCGCAGGCGTTGCGGATCGGGCTGGCGGCGCTCGCCGAGGTGGGCGTGCAGCCGGGTGACGTCGTCCGGACCCGGATGTACGTGACCGACCGGCTGCACGCCGACGAGGTGGGCCGGGCGCACAACGCGGTCTTCGGGGCGGTCCGCCCGGTGGCGACGCTTGTGGTGGTGGCGGGTCTGCTCGACCCGGAGCATCTGGTCGAGGTGGAGTTGGAGGCGTACGTCGGCGACCGCTGAGCTGCCGGTGGCCCTCGTCACGGCCGCGTTCCGGCCCGATCGGTTGTGCACAACTTAATTGCGGGCTACGGTTCACGGGTGACCGATGACCTGGTGCTGCGCCGGCAGGTGTGCTTCGCGCTCTACGCCGCGTCGCGCGCCCTCACCGACGTGTACCGGCCGATCCTCGACGAGTTCGGGCTGACCTATCCGCAGTACCTGGTGCTGCTGGTGCTCTGGGAACGCCCCGACGACGCGCCGACGGTGTCCGAGCTGGGCACCGAGCTGCGGTTGGACTCCGGCACGCTCTCCCCGCTGCTCAAGCGGCTGGAGGGGGCGGGCCTGGTGGTGCGGCGGCGGTCGGCGCGCGACGAGCGGCGGGTCGAGGTGGGCCTCACCGAGCAGGGCCGGGCGCTGCGGGAGCAGCTCTGCGACGTCCCGCTGCGAATCGCGCAGGCCACCGGGCTGGGCATCGCCGAGCTTGTCGCGCTGCGCGACACCCTCACCCGGGTCACCGACACCATCCACCGACAGAAGGAGCAGTGACTCTCATGCAGGTTCTCTACACCGCGTCCGCGACCGCCTCCGGCGATGGCCGGGACGGCCACGTCGAGACCTCCGACGGCACCCTCGCGTTCGACCTGGCGGTGCCGAAGGAGATGGGTGGCGCGGGTGGCGCCGCGAACCCCGAGCAGCTCTTCGCCGCCGGCTACGCGGCCTGCTTCCACAGCGCCCTGCGCGTGGTGGCCCGCCGCGCCAAGGCCGACGTGACCGGCTCCGTGGTCGCCGCCGAGGTCGGCATCGGCCCGAACGGCAGCGGTGGCTTCGGGCTCACCGTGCGGCTCGTCGTCGACCTGCCCGCCGTCGCCCGCGACGCCGCCGAGCAGCTCGTCGAGCAGGCCCACCAGGTCTGCCCGTACTCCAACGCGACCCGTGGCAACATCGAGGTCGCGTTGACTGTCCGCGAGACCCTGGCCGCCTGATTTCGCGGACCCGGACCCCACCCGCGGACGAGAGGACGACCACCCGATGACCAGCAACCGTGAGATCCACCTGGCCAGCCGCCCTGAGGGCTGGCCCACCGAGGACACCTTCCGGCTCGTCGAGACCGACGTCCCGAGGCCCGGACCGGGCCAGATCGTGGTCCGCAACCAGTTCATGTCCGTCGACCCGTACATGCGGGGACGGATGAACGACGTCAAGTCGTACGTGCCGCCGTTCGCCCTCGACGCCCCGCTCGACGGGGCCGCGATCGGCGAGGTGGTGGCCAGCGAGTCGGCCGACATCGCGGTCGGCGACACCGTGCTGCACGGGTTGGGCTGGCGGGAGTACGCGCTGCTCGACGCCACCGCCGCGCGCAGGGTCGACCCGAGCGTCGCCCCGGCCAGCGCGTACCTGAGCGTGCTCGGCATGACCGGCCTGACCGCGTACGCCGGTCTGCTGGAGGTCGCCGCGATGAAGCCCGGCGAGACGGTCTTCGTCTCGGCCGCGGCCGGCTCGGTCGGCAGCCTGGTGGGCCAGATCGCCAAGCTCAAGGGCGCCGGCCGGGTCATCGGCAGCGCCGGCTCAGCCGCCAAGGTCGAGCGGCTGCGGGCGCTGGGCTTCGACGCCGCGTTCGACTACCACGACGGGCCGGTCCGCGAGTCGCTGCGGGCGGCCGCCCCGGACGGCGTCGACGTCTACTTCGACAACGTCGGCGGAGATCACCTGGAGGCGGCGATCTCGGCCATGAACCTGCACGGCCGGGCCGCCATCTGCGGCATGATCGCCCAGTACAACGACACCGAGCCACCCGCCGCGCCCCGGAACCTGTCGCTGGTCATCGGCAAGCGGCTGACGCTGCGCGGCTTCCTGGTCCGCGACCACAACCACCTGCGGGACGCGTTCGTCCGCGACGTCGCGGGCTGGCTGCGCGAGGGCAAACTCTCCTACGACGAGACGGTCGTCGACGGCATCGAGAACGCCCCGGCGGCGTTCCTCGGCCTGCTGCGCGGCGAGAACCTGGGCAAGATGCTCGTCCGGGTGTGAGCACCCGCACGTGGCGCACGGCGGTCGGCCCGGTCGGGTCGGCCGTCGTGCCATGCGCGGAGGATAGGCTGGCGGCATGACGGTGGCGGTGCGCGTGATCCCCTGTCTCGACGTGGACGCCGGGCGCGTGGTCAAGGGGGTCAACTTCCTCGACCTGCGGGACGCCGGCGACCCGGTGGAGCTGGCCGCCGCGTACGACCGGGCCGGCGCCGACGAGCTGACCTTCCTCGACGTCACCGCGTCCTCCAACGACCGGGGCACCATGCTCGACGTGGTGCGCCGCACCGCCGAGTCGGTCTTCATCCCGCTGACGGTCGGGGGTGGGGTCCGGCAGGTCGGCGACGTCGACACGCTGCTGCGCGCGGGCGCGGACAAGGTCGGCGTGAACACCGCCGCCATCGCCCGGCCGGAGCTGATCGCCGAGATCGCCGACCGGTTCGGCCGGCAGGTGCTCGTGCTCTCCCTCGACGTACGCCGTGCCCCGGCCGGGGTGACGCCCAGCGGGTTCGAGGTCACCACCCACGGTGGCCGGCGCGGCACCGGCCTCGACGCGGTGCGCTGGGCGCGGCAGGTGGCCGAGCTGGGCGCGGGGGAGATCCTGCTCAATTCGATGGACGCCGACGGCACCAAGGCGGGCTTCGACCTGGAGCTGATCGGCGCGGTGCGGGCCGTGGTGGACGTGCCGGTCGTGGCCAGCGGTGGGGCCGGCGAGGTGGCGCACTTCCCGCCGGCGATCGGGGCAGGCGCCGACGCGGTGCTCGCCGCCAGCGTCTTCCACTTCGGCGAGCTGACGGTGGGCGAGGTCAAGGACGCCCTGCGCCGCAGCGGTCACCCCGTGCGCTAGCCACGCCGGGCCGTCGTCCGCGCCGCGCCCAGGTGGTACGCGTCGTGCGCGATCAGATTCGCGAACGCTCCCGCCCATACCCAGCACCGGGCGCGGGTGCCGCAGATCGGGCATCGCCCGTGTCGCTGCTCATGCTCGGCCAGAACCCGCCACCATCTGGCCAGTTGCTCCGGGCTTGGCGCACTCACCGGGCTCCATCCAGGTTCGCGCGGATCGCAGCGACCGACACCTGCGCCTCGAAGCACCACCCGCCGGCGCAGTCCGGTACGGGGCCAGCACACGTGTGCCCCCGCATCCGCACCAAGTCCGCCGACCGGCTGCTGGTCCACGACCACCGCCCACACCAGTTCGTCGCGGTTGGTCGGGTTCGGGCTGATCTCCCACGCCAGCAGGTGCAGCAGGGTGCCCGCAGGCACCTGAAGGCTGTCGGTCATGCTCTGCTCCGAGGGCAAAGGGTGGACATCACCGGGAACGGCAGCCACAGTTCCCGTCGATCCCGCCGGAAGCTGCTGTGCCAGATGGCTGACACGTCGAGCGTGGCCGATAAGCTGGGCCTACGGCAGGCGTGAGCGGTGTGCACACGCTCCTGCACACGCTGGGGGTCGGGAATGGACACCTTCGGGCAGCTACTCAGACGGCATCGCGAGAGCGCCGGGCTGTCCCTGCGGCAGCTCGGTTCGCTCATCCACTTCCAGTACAGCCACATCGCCCAGGTGGAGCGTGGTGGACGCCGTGCCACCGATGCGCTGGCCACGGCCTGCGATCGGGCCTTGGGCGCTGACGGCGCGCTCGTCGAGGCGTACCGGACCGACCGTGCCGGCGCCACCGACATGCACAGACGCACCATGCTGCGCGCCATGATCGCCTTGGCTGCCGCCCCCGCCGTCGCGCCCCTGGCCGGGTTGGAAGCCCTCCGCCACGGCCTCGGCGACGCGGTGACGCCCGACCACGACGAGTGGGAGCAGATCGTGGCCGACTACGGCCACAGCTACTACCGGCAGGCCCGTCCCGCGCTGATGGCCCAACTGGGTGCCGACCTGACCGTGCTGCAACACCAACTCGCCGCCGACACTGGTACGCGCCGGCCTGGTCTTCTGCGAGCTGCCTCCCGCCTGTCCGTCATCGTCGCGTTGAGCCTTGTCGCGTCGGGGCAGACCGTGCTAGGTCGCCGCTGGTGGCGGACCGCCCATCGGGTTGCCGACGAATCCGGGGACACCGACACCCGGGTGTTGGTGCGGGCGTGGAATGTGGTGAACGGCTGCTACGACGGACGCCAACCGTCGGCGGTCGTCGCCCTGTCGGACGAGGCACTGCCTCTACTGGGGCGGCGGGCTACGTCGGCGGCGTGCGGGTTGCTCGCCGGCCGGTCCCAAGCCCTGTCGTTGGCCGGGCGGCATGCGGAGGCGGTGGCGACGGTGCGGCAACTCGCCGACCTTGCCCAGCAGCTACCAGCCGCGATCGTGGACGACGTGGAGTCGTTGTGGGGGTGGCCGGAGCATCGGCTTCACCACACCGAATCGTGGGTGTACACGCACGGTGGCCGTCTGGTCGACGCGGAGGCCGCGCAGGAGCGGGCCCTCGACCTGTACCCGGCGTCGCAGGCGCGGTTACGTGCGCAGGTGCAACTGCATCAGGCTGCCCGGCTGATCCGGGGCGGGCATGTTCCCGACGGGTTGCGGTACGCCGCCGACACCCTCGACGCGCTGCCGGTCGAGCTGCACAACCACCTGCTGCGGTCGGTGGCCGCCCAGGTCACGGCTGCCGTACCCACAGTGGAGCGGTCGCGGCCCGCGTTCGCCGATCTCGCCGACCGGGTTCGGGCCTAGGCTCATCCGCTATGCCGGTGACGTACACCGTGCACACCGCCGAGTCGGCCGCGGCCGTGTTTCCGGCGCTGGCCCGCCTGTACGCGGTCGTCTACGCCGAGCCGCCCTACGCCGAGGGGCCGGAGCAGGTTGCCGCGTTCGCCGACGGGTTGCCCGACGAGTCGCGACGCCCAGGATTCACCCTCGTGGTCGCCGAGGAGGTGGGTGTGCTGGTGGGTGCGGCGTACGGGTGGACGATGCCCGCCGGCCGTTGGTGGATGCGCGCCGACACCAAGCCTTTCGCCGACCTCCGGACCGCCGACAAGTTCGCGGTGATGGAGTGGGTCGTGCATCCCGACCGGCGCGGTGCGGGCATCGGTGCGGAGCTCATCCGCCGGCTCCTCGACGGGCGGCCCGAACGGTGGGCGACCCTGGCGTCCAACCCGGCCGCACCCGCCCGTGCCATCTACCAGCGCGCGGGTTGGCAGCAGGTCGGCGGATCGGCGATGCCCGACGGCACACCCATGCACCTGCTCGTCCTGCCGTTGCCCGCTGCGCCGGTCCGGCGTCGCTGACCCCCGGCCCGGGTCCATCGGCGCGACGTTTCGCCCGCTTGGCAATCTTGGACAGTTTCCGTTAGCAGGTAACGGAAACTGTCCAAGATCTGCAATGGGTGTCAGTGGCCGCCGGAGTGGCCCTCGGGTGACCGGCGGGGGGTGGGGATCGACCGGACCGCGTACTCCTGCACGGCCGCCGCGTGCTCGGCCTCGTCCAGGATCCAGTCGGCGCGGCCCGGCGCGTGCCGGCGGCTCAGCACGCCCTGCACGGTGTCCACCATCGTCGCTACCCCGGCGCGCGGCCGGGTGCGCCAGAGCTGCTCACCCTCCGTGGTGATGCGGAACCAGCCGTCGGCGACGGTGACCAGACCCGCGCCGACCAGCCGCTGCACCGCGGCCTCCACCTCGTGCCGCTGCGGAATCGCCTGGTTGAGGTGATCGGCGGTGGACAGCACGTCGGTCAGGCGTACGCCCTCCGGCCGACGACTCGTCGCGGACCGTCGGTGCCGCCCGGCCCCGCTCGCGATCACCAACGACACGAAGATCCAGGCGTCGCTCCAGCGCCAACCGTTCTCCCCCATGCAGAGATGATGACGGCGAGCGCCGCGGAAGGGAACACCCACCCTCCAACGAGCCCGTTTCGACCATCGTGCGTGCCGGCTCGTGGACGGTCGGTGAGCGCTCAGGCGGCCGGGGCGGGAGCGGCGCCCGGCGGGTCGCCCGCGGTGGCGCCCGGCGGGTCGCCGGCGGTCGCGTCCAGCGCGGGCACCGCGACGAGCGGGATGAAGAACTGCGCCAGTGGGCCGATGGCCAGCGCGTACGCGATGGTGCCCACGCCGACCGTGCCGCCGAGCAGCCAGCCCAGCGCGAGCACGGTGACCTCGATGACCGTGCGCACCAGGCGGATCGAGCGCCCGGGTCGGCGGGCGACGAAGCCGGTCATCAGCCCGTCGCGTGGACCCGGACCCAACTGGGCGCCGAGGTAGAGCGCGGTGGCCGCGCCGTTGGCGACGATCCCGGTGATCAGCAGAGCGATGCGGGCGCCGAGGGGGCCGCCGGTGGGCAGCAGGGCCAGGGTGGCGTCCACCACCAGGCCAATCACCACCACGTTGCTGACCGTGCCGAGGCCGGGCCGCTGGCGCAGCGGGATCCACAGCAGCAGCACCAGGGCGCCGACGCCGATGGTGACCGTGCCGAAGGAGAGCCCGGTCCGCTCGGACAACCCCTGGTGGAAGACGTCCCACGGGTCGAGGCCCAGGTCGGAGCGGATCATCAGGGCCATGCTGACCCCGTAGAGGACGAGCCCTGCGTAGAGCTGGGTGAGCCGTCGCACCGGCCGCTGCCGCAGATTGCCAATCAGTGCCATGCATGCCACCCTAGGTGCCAATCCTCCCGGAGGAAGAGGCCAATATCCGAGGAGTGGCCATGACAGCGCAGGTGCGAGGCGTCCAATTGGCCCGCTTGCTGGGGCAGTGGCACGCCCTGCCGGGCCGTCGTCGCAGTCCCGACTACGCCGCCCTGGCCGGCGCGGTGCGCGGCCTGCTCGCCGACGCCCGGCTCCCGCTGGGCGTGCGCCTCCCGGCGGAACGCGAGCTGGCCGAGGCGCTGCGGATCAGCCGCACCACGGTCACCGCCGCGTACCGGGAGCTGCGCGAGACCGGGCATCTGGCCAGCCGCCGGGGCGCCGGCAGCTGGACGATGCTCCCCGGCAACCACCGGGTCGCCAGCACCGGGCTGTGGACCCCGCTGGACGACCGGGAGATGATCGACCTCGGCGTCGCCGCGTTGGCGGCCCCGCCGCAGCTGCTCGCCGCCGCGCGGGCCGCCGCCGAGGATCTGCCCCGCTACCTGGGCGGGGCCGGCTACCACCCGACCGGGATCGGCGAGCTGCGCGCCGCGGTGGCCGCCGGCTACACCGCGCGGGGGTTGCCCACCTCGGCCGACCAGATCATGGTCACCAGTGGCACCCAGCACGCCCTGGACCTGGTGCTGCGCCTCGCCCTGGCGCCCGGCGGGAGCGTGCTCGTCGAATCCCCGACCTACCCCAACGCGCTCGCCGCGCTGGCCAGCCGGCGGGCCCGGATCACGACACACGGGCTGTCCTCCGACGCCGGTGGCTGGGAACCCGACCTGCTGCTGGGCAGCCTGCGGCAGACCCGGCCCAAGCTGGCGTACCTGATTCCGGAGTTCCAGAACCCGACCGGGCACCTGATGCCGTCCGCGTTGCGCGAGCAGGTGGTCGCCGCCGCCCACGCCGTCGGCACCGACCTGATCGTCGACGAGTCCTTCGTGGACCTGCCGCTGGACGACACCGAGCTGCCCCCGCCCACGGCCACATTCGACCGGCACTCCCGGGTGGTGAGCATCGGAGGAATGAGCAAGCCGTACTGGGGTGGCCTGCGCATCGGCTGGGTACGCGCCTCCGCGCCGCAGGTGCAGCGGCTGGCCGCCGTCCGGGTCGGTGTGGACATGTCCAGCCCGGTGCTCGACCAGTTGGTCGCGGTGCACCTGCTCAACGACGCGGCGGCCATCGTCGCCGCCCGCCGGGCCCAGCTCACCGCCCAGCGCGACGCGTTGCTGGCCGCGCTGGCACACCGACTTCCGGACTGGCGGGTGACCGTGCCGCGCGGCGGCGTGACCCTCTGGGCCGAACTGGACGGCCCAGTCTCCAGCGCGCTCGCCCGCGCCGCCGAGGAGGTCGGTGTCCGGCTCGCGCCCGGCCCCCGGTTCGGTCTGGACGGCACCCTGGAACGCTTCCTGCGGCTGCCGTTCACCCTGCCGGCCGCCGACCTGGTGGAGGCCGTGGAGCGGATCGCCACGGTCCGCTACGACCTGGACCGGACCGGCCGGCAGCGATGGCGGGAGCCGTCCGTCATCGCCTGAGCCCGGCCGGCCCCCCGGTCGACGCGCCGGTGGCGCCACACCCGGGCGGGTGCGAGGCCACCGGCGGACCGTTTCTACAGCTCGGCGAGCGTGCCCGCGTACATCTTGTCGATCTCGGCGGCGAAGTTGCTCTCCACGCCACGTCGCTTGATCTTCAACGACGGGGTGATCTCGCCGTCCTCGATCGTCAGGTCGCGCGGCAGGATCGCCACCTTCTTGATCGTCTCCCAGCGGTTGAGCTTGGCGTTGAGCTGGGCGACGTACTCCTCGACCATCGCCTGCGCCTCCGGCGAGGCGACGATCTCGGCATAGTCGCGGCCCTCCAGCGGGCCGCCGGCCACCCAGCCCCGGATCGCGTCCGGGTCCAGCGTGACGAGCATCGTGCAGAAGTTGCGGGCCTGACCGACCACGACCGCCTGCGAGGTGTACGGGCAGATCGCCTTGAACATCCCCTCGATGTGCGACGGCGCGATGTACTTGCCGCCCGAGGTCTTGACCAGGTCCTTCTTGCGGTCGGTGATCCGCAGGTAGCCCTGCTCGTCCAGGCTGCCGATGTCACCGGTGCGGAAGAAGCCGTCCTCGGTGAACGCGGCAGCGGTCTCCTCCGGCAGGTTGTGGTAGCCGCGCATCACGGGCCGGCCACGGACCAGGATCTCGCCATCGGTGTCGATCCGGCACTCCAGGTCGCCCATCGCCTGCCCGACAGTGCCGATCCGCAGCCCGGAGGGCGGGTTCACGAAGTTGCCGGCGCTGGTCTCGGTGAGGCCGTAGCCCTCGGAGATCGGCAGGTTGGCGGCGGCGAAGAAGGTGGCGATCTCGGGGCTCAGCGGAGCGGCGCCGGAGACCAGCACCCGCATCCGGCCGCCCAGGCGGGCCTGGAGCTTGCTGAACACCAGCTTCTCGGCCAGCCCGTAGCGCAGCTTCAACCCGGCCGGCACCGGCTTGCCGGCCTGCTCCAGAGCGACCTTCTCCTTGCCGACCTGGACACCCCAGGCGAAGATCTTCGCCTTCGCGCCGCCGGCGCCCTGCGCGGTGGTCACCGCCCGGTTGTAGACCTTCTCGAAGACCCGGGGAGCGCCGCACATCAGGGTCGGCCGGATCACCGCGAGCAGGTCGACCAGCTTGTCCACCCGCCCGTCGACGTAGGTGGGCAGACCGACGTGGATCGCGCCGCAGAGCAACGTCTTGCCGAACGAGTGGGCCAGCGGCAGCCACAGGTACTGCAGGTCGTCGTCGCGCAGCAGCCCGACCTCGGCCTGCGCCACGGCCTCCCAGCACCAGCCGCCGTGCAGCAGCTCGACACCCTTGGGCTGGCCCGTGGTGCCGGAGGTGTAGATCAGCGTGGCCAGGTGATCCGGGCCGATGCCGGCCACCAGCATGTCGATCAGATCGGGCTCGGCGGCCAGCGCGCGGGTGCCCTGCTCCTCCAGGTCGGCCAGGGTGAGCTGGGGAACCGCGGCGTTCGGGTCCGGGGTGCCGTCGAAGAGCACCACGTGGGTCAGCGCCGGCAGGGCCGCTCCGGCGATCTTGGCGGCCTGCGTCGGGTTCTCCGCGAAGAGCACCCGCGAGGCGGAGTCAGCGATGATGAATGTCGCGTCCGCCGGCTCGGTGGTCGGGTAGACGGTGGTGGTCGCCCCGCCGGCGCACATGATGCCGAGGTCGGCGACCACCCAGTCGAGCCGGGTGTTGGCGAGGATAGCGACGGGATTCTCCTGGCCGACGCCGAGCGCGTGCAGGCCGGCGGCGACGGCCTTGGCGCGTTGGCCGACCTGCTCCCAGGTCAGCCAGTCGGGGCCCGAGTCGTCGGGGGTCGGGGACGCGAACGCGTGGCGGTCGGGGGTGGCCGCCACACGCTTGAGGAACATGTCCGGGATGGAACGGTACGGTACATCGAGAGCCATCGCTGTAGCCGCCTTCGGGGGTGGTGGCGTGACGGTCGTCACGTCATAGTGGTTACCGAAGAGTATTGCCTGGCACCGGGCATCGGCTAGTGCTGGTGATCGGCTGGCTGCCCTGGCCCGCCGGCCGACACACCCCGGATCAGGCGTAGCGGGCAGCCACGAGTGACCAGTCGTAGGTCGCCTGGACCCAGTTGCGCCGCGCGGCCAGCGGCGAGCGCAACGCCTCGACACCGCTGGCCAGCAGCCTCTCCTCCGCCGCCAGGTACGCCGCCAACCCCCGGTTGAAACGGTCGGCGGCCGCCCATAACGCGTCCGCCTCGGCCAGGCCGCCCTCCTGGGCGATGACCGTCACCAGGTTGTGCGCGTCCGGGTCGGCCCGGCTCTCCTTGCCGTACGAGAAGAGGTCGTTGCACCAGCAGACCAGGTCCACCGCCAGCAGGTCCAGGGCGGCCAGCGCCGGTTCGGCACGCCGGGTCGGGCCGGGTGGCTGTTCCGACGCCAGGTCGGTCAGGGTGAGACAGGGGTGCACGCCGCCGATGTGCCGACGCAGTTGGACGTACTCCGTCAACCCCGGCACCCGCCGGCGTTCCCGGTTGGCGGCCTCCCAGAGCAGCGCCAGCAGATACTGGCGCACCTGGCTGACGAACCGCAGCAGCATCGGCGCCCGACCCTCGGCCCGGGTCCGGCGGCACAGATCGTGCAGCGCGGCACCCAGCGGGCCGGCGTTTGGCGGCAGTGGCGCGAGCGGGTCGCCGCACCGGTCCAGCACGTCGAGCAGCGCGGCGATGACCGGCGCCAGCCGGCCCGGGTCGGCCCCGAGGCCGTCCTCGTCGCAGACGTCGTCCATGACGAAGAGCCAGGAGATCAGGTCGGCGAGGAGCCGCAGCCCCTGCGCCGGTCCTTCCGGGCAGGCCCGGCCGGCCAGGCCGGCGGCGTCCGCCAGTTGTAGTCGATGAACCTGATGACCGGAATTGACCAAACCGAGAGCGCGCGCCCACTCGACGCTCTCGCTGGCCACCCGATCCGTGGACTTGTGGCGCCCCGCCGTGAAGGAGGGTTCCCGTAGCGCCGAGATCGCGAAGCTCCGCATCGTGTGCCCCCACATAGTGCCGCCCCGGCGCGGAACGGCGCGGTGAAGCGTACGGGAGGAGGTATCGGCGCGCATCGCTAGGACTGCGGCAGTTGTCCGGCGCCTATGACCGATTAGGCGCAGAAAGTCACATGCCCAGGCTGGTGTTGCGGAGCTGCCGCGCGGACGTCGCCGAACCGTCCAGTTGAACCCGGGCCACCCGCTGCCGGCCGGAGAGGAACAGGGCCAACTCGGCCGGGGCGCCCACCAGTCGCAGCCGCTCGCCACCACGGCCGACGGAGACCTCGCCGTGACCGGGCGCCTGCACGTAGAGGTCCGCCGGGAAGCGGCGCAGCGTCAGCCGGGCGAGCGGGGCGACCCGCTTCCACAGGGTGGCCTGCAAACCGCGGGACAGCTCGCGCGGCTGCCACCCCGGGACGGCCCGCCGCACGTCCTCGTGGTGGATGAAGAACTCCACCGTGTTGACCAGCTCGTCGGTCAGCGGGTTGCTGATCGGGCTCCACACCGGCGGCCGGCGCACCTGCGCCACCAGCTCAGGGTAGGGCCCGGCGGCGAGCCGTCGGCGGACCCGTTCGGCGTGCCCCCGCAGCGGCGCCAGCAGGATCCCGCCGGCCGCGTCCGGACGGCGCTCGCGCGACACCAGGTGCGCGGCGAGGTCACGGGTCGCCCAGCCCTCGTTGATCGTCGGCGCGTCGGGCCCGAGGGCCAGGAAAAGATCGGCCAGCGCCTCGCGCTCGGCTCGGGCGTACCGCGACATGGCCCGATCGTAGGCCCGCGGACGCGCCACCGCGCGCCGGCGGACGCCCGGCCGCACCCAGAGCCCGTACGTCCGGTACGTGACGGTCGACATATCCCGTCCGGGTCGGCGGTGCCGGCTCGCAGCGGTAAGGATGAGGGAGATAATTGTGGCTTACGGCGGGGGAGAGCGTGGCGAGCAGGACAAGTCGGGACGTGCTCGGCAGGGGGCTGGGGGTTCTGCGGCAGGCGATCCGGGAGCAGCCGCGGATCTTCGCGGTTGCCGTAATCGGCAGTGTGCTGTTCGGCTCGATGGTCATCGTCAGCGCGTACGTGGTGGGCGCGGTGGTCGGTGATGTGGTGGTGCCGGCCATCGCGCGGGGCGAGGTGGGCGTCGGCACCCTGGCGCTGGCGGCGGTCGCCCTGTTCGGGATCAGCGTGCTGCGGGTGGTGGGCATCTTCGGCCGCCGGCTCGGCGCGGGCTACATGCAGTACCGGCTCCAGGCCGCCTACCGCCGCCGGGTCACCCGCCGCTACCTGGACCTGCCGCTGTCGTGGCACCACCGCAACGCCACCGGCACGCTGCTCTCCAACGCCAACTCCGACGTGGAGGCGGCCTGGTATCCGATCGCTCCGCTGCCCTTCGCGGTGGGCACGCTGGTGATGCTGGTCGGCGCGATCGTCTCGCTGTTCGCCACCGACTGGGCCCTCGCCCTGGTCGGCCTCGCGGTCTTTCCCGCGCTGTTCGCGCTCAACGTGGTCTACTCGCGCCGGATGGCGCCCCGGCAGGCCCGGGCGCAGCGGTTGCGCGCCGAGGTCAGTGGCATCGCGCACGAGAGCTTCGACGGCGCGTTGGTGGTCAAGACGATGGGCCGCGAGGCGCAGGAGACGGCCCGGTTCGCCGGTCGCGCCGGCGAACTGCGCGACGCGTTGATCGCGGTCGGCCGGCTGCGGGGCGTCTTCGACCCGCTGCTGGAGACGCTGCCCAGCCTCGGCACCCTCGCGGTGCTGGTGGTCGGGGCGTTCCGCCTGCGCGAGGGCGCGATCAGCGTCACCGAGCTGGTCAGCGTCGCGTTCCTCTTCACCGTGCTGGCCTTCCCGGTGCGGGCCATCGGCTGGGTGCTGGCCGAGCTGCCGCGCAGCGTCGCCGGCTGGGACCGGGTGCGCCGGGTGCTCGACGCCACCGGCGAGATGCCGTACGGGCAGCACGTGCTCGACCCGGCCACCCCGGGGCCGGCCACGCTCACGTTCACCGACGTGCACTTCTCCTACCCGCCGGCCGAGGCGCACCAGCCCGGCGCGCAGGTGCTCGGCGAGGTCGGCTTCACCGTGCCGGCCGGCCGCACGGTCGCGCTGGTCGGGCCGACCGGCGCCGGCAAGTCCACCATCGCCTCGCTGGCCGTACGCCTGGTCGACCCGGACTCCGGCGTCGTCGAGCTGAACGGCGTGAATGTGCGCGATCTGACCGCCGCGTCGCTGGCCGGCACGGTCGCGCTGGTCGCGCAGGTGCCGTTCGTCTTCGACGACACCGTGCGGGCCAACGTCGCCCTGGACCGGGCGGGCATCGACGACGAGGACGTCTGGGCGGCGCTGCGCCTGGCCGAGGCGGACGGGTTCGTCGCCGCGCTGCCGGAGGGCCTGGACACGATGGTCGGCGAGCGGGGCACCTCGCTCTCCGGCGGCCAGCGGCAGCGGCTCACGCTGGCCCGCGCGCTGGCCGGGCGGCCACGCCTGCTGGTGCTCGACGACGCGACGAGCGCCGTGGATCCCCGTGTGGAGGCGGCCATCCTCGCCGGTCTGCGGGCGTCGGCGGGCGAGCCGGGAGTGCCGGCCGCGTCGATCCTGGTGGTGGCGTACCGCCGGGCGACCATCGCCCTCGCCGACGAGGTCGTCTACGTGGAGCAGGGCCGGGTGGTCGCCCGGGGCACGCACACCGAGCTGCTGGCCACCGTCGGAGGGTACGTGGACCTGGTCACCGCGTACGAGCAGGCGGAGGTCGACCGCGCGCAGGAGCGCGCGTACGACGACGAGGTGGCGCAGCTGCCGTCGGGCCTGGAGATCGAGGTGGACCGGTGAGCGCGAGGAGTGCAGCGCAGCGGAGCCCCGCAGTCGCGAACGAAAGGCAAGACCGGTGAGTACGACGGTGACGAATGACGAGCGGGACGCGCGGACGGAGACGACCTGGCAGACCCTGCGGCGGGGGTTGGCGCTCTCCCCGGAGCTGCGGACCGGCCTGGCCGCCACGCTGGGCCTGGCCCTGGTCTACATGGTGGGCCGGGTGGCCGTTCCGGTCGCGGTGCAGCAGGGCATCGACCGCGGCATCGTCGGCGGTCTGAACCTCGACGTGGTCTGGTCGGTGGTGGCGGTCACCGCGGCGATCCTCGTGGTCACCACGGCCTGCGGCTATCTGATGATGCGCCGGCTGTTCACGGTCAGCGAGACGGCGTTGGCGAATGTGCGGACGCGGGCGTTCCGGCACGTGCACGACCTGTCGATGTTGCACCAGCAGTCGGAGCGGCGTGGCTCGCTGGTCTCGCGGGTGACCAGCGATGTCGACCAGATCACCCAGTTCCTCCAGTGGGGTGGGGTGATCCTGCTGGTCAACCTGGGTCAGCTGGTGGTGACGACGGCCGTCATGCTGGCGTACTCCTGGCAGCTGACCCTGGTGGTGCTGGTGGCGTTCCTGCCGGCGGTGCTCGTCATCCGACAGTTGCAGCGTCGCCTCGGCGCGGCGTACGCGACGGTGCGTCAGCGCACCGGCACGCTGCTGGGCGCGGTCGGCGAGAGCGTCGTGGGCGCGCCGGTGATCCGGGCGTACGGCATCGCGGGGCGCACGGCCCGGCGGTTGGACGACGCCATCGACAATCAGCGCCTGGCGCAGCAGCGGGCGATCCGGATCAGCATCGTGGGCAGTTCGGTCGGCGAGCTCGCGGCCGGGTTGGCGCTGGCGGGCGTGGTGGTGCTCGGGGTGACGTTGGGGGTGGACGGCACGCTGTCGATCGGCCAGCTGACCGCCTTCCTCTTCCTGGTGACGCTGTTCATCCAGCCGGTGCAGATCGCCACCGAGGTGCTCAACGAGGCGCAGAACGCGATCGCGGGCTGGCGGCGGGTGCTTGACGTACTCGACGTGGCCCCGGATGTGGCGGACCCGGGGGAGCAGGGACGGGACCTGCCGGCTGGTCCGTTGGACATCCGGTTCGCCGGGGTGCGGTTCGCCTATCCGGGTGGCCCGCCGGTGCTGCACGACATCGACCTGGAGATCCCGGCGAAGAGCCGGGTCGCGGTGGTCGGCGAGACGGGCAGCGGCAAGACGACCTTCGCGAAGCTGCTCACCCGCCTGATGGACCCGTCGGCGGGAGCGGTGCTGCTGTCCGGGGTGCCGCTGGCGCAGGTGCGGTTCGACTCGCTGCGCTCCCGGGTGGTGATGGTGCCGCAGGACGGGTTCCTCTTCGACGCGACGGTGGGGGACAACGTCCGGTTCGCCCGGCCGGAGCTGACCGACGAGCAGCTCGGCGCCGCGTTCACGGAGTTGGGCCTGGCGGACTGGTTGGATGGTCTGCCCGCCGGCCTGGACACGCCCGTCGGGGAGCGTGGCGAGGCGTTGAGCGTCGGGGAGCGGCAGCTTGTCGCGCTGGCCCGGGCGTACGTGGCCGATCCGGACCTGCTGGTGCTGGACGAGGCGACCAGCGCGGTGGACCCGGCTACCGAGGTGCGGCTGCAACGCACCCTGGACGCCGTCACGCGGGGTCGCACGACGCTCGCCATCGCGCACCGGCTCTCCACCGCGCAGGCTGCCGACGAGGTGATCGTGGTGGACCGGGGTCGCATCGTGCAGCGCGGCCCGCACGATGAGCTGGTGCACGATGCCGACTCGGTCTACGGCCTGCTGTACGCCTCCTGGTTGGAGCAGACCCGGTAACGAGGTGCCAGGCTGCTGGACGCCGTGGAACGGGTGCTCTACGCTCCGGGTTAGGTAAGCCTAACCTCTTAAGGAGGTCGCGCCATGCGGCCCAGCCCCGCCGAGATCGTTCGTACCCTCGTCGCCGGTCGGCTGCCCGGTCTCGTCCACCTGGCCCGCCGGCCGGGCCCGCACCACGCCCGGCACGTGACCGATCCCGACGGCCGGGTGCTGCTGCTGGTGCCGGTGGCCAGCCACCTGGGCGCCGCGCTGCGGCCGGTGGCCGGTGGCGCCGACGTCGCAGTGGTTCTGGACGTCCTCGACCTGCCGCCCGCGGCCGGCGCTCCCGGGCTGGGGCGGGCCTGGGTCTCCGGCTGGGCCGCCGAACTGCACGACGAGGAGGCACGCCGAGCGGCGCTCGACTTCGCCGCGGTCGAGCCGACCGGCGACCTGCTCGACGTGGGCGTCCGGTTCCGGCTGTTCCGCTTCGAGGTGGCCGAGGTGCGCTGGGAGCGGGCCGGCGTCGTGCACCGGATCGACCCGGGGGAATACGCCGAGGCCGAGCCGGACCCGGTGCACCCGTTCGAGGCGCTGCTGCTGGCCGACCTCGCCGAGCGCGACGCCGACCAGGTGACCGACTACCTGCGCCGGCAGCTCGGGTTGACCGAGCAGACCCCGGACGGGCCGCCGCGCGTGGTGCGCATCGACCGTTACGGCCTGGTGGTCGCCCTCGGGCGCCCCGGCGCCCGGCGGCGCGTCCGGCTGGCGTTTCCGTGCCCGCTGGCCGACCCCGATGAGCTGAGCCGCCTCCTGCCGCCGCTGCGTCGCCCGGCCGACGCCCGCCCGCCCCGCTGAATGGCGGTCTAGGTCGGCAACTGCCCGGTGAGGTAGCGCTGAATGGTCGGGCCGATCATGGCGACCAGCGTCTCCCGGTCCGCCGAGGCGACCGGCTCCAGCCGTACCACGTGCCGCATCATGGCCAGCCCGATCAGCTGGGTGGCGACCAGCGAACCGCGCAACGGCAGCTGGGCCGGATCGACGTCGAGCTGGTCGAGGACCCGACGCAGCACCTGCGTGGTGATGAACTCGCGCAGCAGGCGGGCCGTCCACTCGTTGCTCACAGCGGAACGCATCAGCGCCACACCCGCACTGCCGGCCGGGGAGTCCCAGATGCCCAAGAACGCCCGCACCAGTCGCTCGCCGATGCCGTTCCGGTCGCCGGCGAGCACCGTCGGTAGCACCTCGCCGGGATCGACCGGGAACTGCATCGCGGCCAGGAAGAGCTGGTCCTTGCTGCCGAAGTAGTGGTGCACCAGCGCCGGGTCCACCCCGGCGGTGGCGGCGATGCCGCGGATCGAGGCGGCGTCGAAGCCGCGCTCGGCGAACGCCGCCCGCGCCGCGTCGAGGATCGCCTCCCGGGTGTCCGGGTTGCCGGGTCGCCGGCCGGTCCGCCGCGTCATCGCCGCCCTTCGTTCGTCCGCTGACGCCGCCGGTCGCCCGACGGCTGGCGGCAACCCGCGGGGCGCGGGTCGCCGCCGGTCGGTCAGCCGGTGCGCCGGCGCAGGGTCGCCGCCGCGAGCACCAGCGCCAGCACCACCGCGCCGAGCACCACGCCCACGTCCCGCCACATCGTGCCGGTCGGCTCGGCGTTGGCGCCGACCTCCTGCAACGCCTCGATGGCGTACGACAGGGGGAAGGCGTCACTGAGCGCCTGGAGCCAGCCGGCCATCTGGTCGCGGGCCACGAACAGCCCACAGAGCAGCAGTTGGGGGACCACCACGACCGGCAGAAACTGTACTGCCTGGAACTCGGTGCGGGCGAAGGCGCTGCACAGCAGGCCGAGGGCGACGCCGAGCACCGCGTCGAGCACCGCGATCCCGATCACCAGACCGCTGCTTCCGACGGTCCGGAGATCGAAGATCCAGTACGCCACACCGGCGGCGACCGCGGCCTGTACGGCGGCGGCCAGCCCGAACGCGATGCCGTACCCGAAGAGCAGGTCGAGCTTGCCCAGCGGGGTGGTGAGCAGCCGTTCCAGGGTGCCGGAGGTGCGTTCCCGCAGCATCGCGATGCTGGTGACGAGGAACATGATCACGAAGGGGAAGATGCCCAGCATCACCAGGGCGATCCGGTCGAACGTCGACGGCTGCCCCGGCGGGGTCGGCTGGTCGACGTACATGAAGTAGACCAGGGTGAGCAGGACGGCCGGCACCAGCACGAGCAGCGCTATGGTGCGCCGGTCGTGCCGGAGCTGACGCAGGATGCGGCCGGTGGTGGCCGCCAGGATCCGCGGGTTCACGATGCCTCCCGTCCGGCCGGCGCGTCCGTGGCGCCGGCCTTGATCAGTCGCAGGAACGCCTCGTCGAGGTCGTCCACGCCGGCGGCGGCGCGGATCGCGGCCGGGCTGTCGTCGGCGATCAGCCGCCCCTGGCGGATCAGCAGCAGCCGGTCGCAGCGGGCCGCCTCGTCCATCACGTGACTGGACACCAGCAGGGTGGTGCCGGCGGCGGCCATGGCGTGGAACCGGGCCCACAGGTCGGCCCGCAGCACCGGGTCCTGACCGACGGTCGGCTCGTCGAGGATGACCAGCTCCGGGTCGCCGACCAGGGCGCAGGCCAGCGAGGCGCGGCTGCGCTGACCACCGGAGAGGGTGGCGACCAGTTGACCGGCCGCCTCGGCCAGCCCGACCGCGCTGACCGCCTCGTCGGCCTCGGCACGACCACGGCCGTACAGGGCCGCGAAGTACCGGGCGTTCTCCCGGACGGTCAGGTCGGCGTAGACGCTCGGCGCCTGGGTGAGGTAGCCCACCCGGTTGCGCAGCTCCGGGGCGCCCGCCGGCTGGCCCAGCACGGTGACCGTCCCCGCGCTGACCAGCTGCACGCCGACCACCGCGCGCATGAACGTGGTCTTGCCGCTGCCGCTGGGGCCCAGCAGGCCGGTGACGGCGCCGCGCGGAACGGCGCAGCTGATGCCGTCCAGCACCCGCCGTCCGCCCCGGTCGACCACCAGGTCGCGGACGGTTATCGCGTCGTCCATCACGCACCTCCGAAAAACTCATCGTCTGTTGAACTCAACGCTAGATGAGATAACTCCGTCCGCGCAACAGCCCGCTTCCCCGACACCGCCCGCCGTCGCGCCCAGCATCACAACGGGCAGTAGGCTCCGGACCGGACAGCAGGTCCGGCAACGGGCATTGCGTACTGATCGGGCGTACGGCACGATGACGCCGTGGGTCACGCTCCGTTACCGCACAGCGGATTTCTTGAGGACTGGGCCGCGCGGTTGCGGGACGCCGCTGAGCGGCCGGTCGTCGGCATCCTGCTGCGCGGCAGTCACGCCCGACGGGCCGCCACCGCGCACAGCGACGTCGACCTCGACGTGCTGGTCGGCGGCTCCCCGTACGCTGCCCGCCGCGCGTACCTGGCCGAGACCGCCGGCCGGGTCACCCACGTCTCGGTGGCCGCCCGCGACGTCCGCTCCTGGGTGCACCGGCTCGGCGAACCGGCCGACTGGGCGTTCGGGCTGCCGGTCACCGCGCCGGCCCGGCTGCTCTGGGCCGACCCGCACTGGCGGCCCCGGATCGACCTGCCGGTGCTCTGCCAGCCCGCCGGGCCACCCCGGCTGGAGGAGCTGATCGCCATGCTCGGCAAGGCCGCCGCCGCCCGGGCCGCCGCCGACCGCCTCGGGGTCCGGCTCGCCGTGGCGGACCTCGCCCGGCTCTGCCCGTCGGTGCTGCGCCCGGCGAACCCGTCGGTACGGGTGTCGTCCCGGCGGGCGGCGTTCGCGGCGGCCCTGGAGCTGCCGGTCGCCCCCGCCGGTTACCGGGACGACATGCTGCTCTGCCTCGGGCTGCGTCCGGGCGGCACCGGGCAGCTCTGGGCCGCCGCCGTACGGCTGGTCGCCGGGATCCTGCCGTTGATCCGCCCGTACGCCGGGGAGATCGCCGACACGGCCGGCGCCGACCTGGCCGACGCCCTGGTCGACGGCCGGCTGGACCGCTACATGGCCCAGCTCGCCCGGCCCGTGGGCCACCCGCCGAACCCTCGGCGGGAGTCGTCGCCGGTGCCCGCGCCGCGTGCAGGACAATGGGTAACTGTGCCCGTACCTGACGCGCCGGTGACCGGCGTCCCCAGCGATCCGAGCGGCCCGGCGGCGTCGACGCCGGCCCGTCCGTCCCGGCTCGACCCGGCCACCGCGGCCCGGCTGCGCCGCACCGCCGACGGTCTGGTCGCCGCCGTGGTGCGCGCCCACGACTCCGGCGAGGTGCTGATGGTCGCCTGGATGGACGACGAGGCGCTGCACCGCACCCTCACCACCGGCCGGGCCACCTACTGGTCGCGCAGCCGCCGGGAGTACTGGGTCAAGGGCGCCACCTCCGGCCACCACCAGTACGTGCGCTCCGTCGCGCTGGACTGCGACGGCGACGCGCTGCTGGTCAGCGTCGACCAGGTCGGCGCCGCCTGCCACACCGGGCACCGGACCTGCTTCTTCACCGAGCTGCCGGTGACGGGGGCCGGCACATGACCGACGGCGCGGTGAGCCCCGACCTGGCCACCTTCACCGACGTGGCTGCCCGCTGGCGCGTGGTGCCGGTCACCCGACGCCTGCTGGCCGACGCCGAGACCCCGGTGGGTGTCTACCGCAAGCTCGCCGGCGGGCCCGGCACGTTCCTGCTCGAGTCGGCCGAGCAGGGCGTCGGCTCGGCGGGCATGGCCTGGTCGCGGTACTCGTTCATCGGCGTGCGCAGCAGCGCCACCCTCATCGAGCGGGACGGGGTGGCGACCTGGCTCGGCCAGCCGCCCGCCGGGCTGCCCACCGACGGCGACCCGGTGCGGGTGCTGCGGGACACCGTCGCGGCGCTCGCCGGCCCGCTCGGGGACCCGTCCGACGATCTGCCCCCGCTGACCGGGGGCATGGTCGGCTACCTCGGCTACGACCTCGTCCGCCGCTTCGAGCGGCTGCCCGAGCTGACCGAGAACGACCTGGGCGTGCCCGAGCTGGGCATGATGCTCGCCACCGACCTGGTGGTCCTCGACCACTACGACGGCTCGGCGATCCTGGTCGCCAACGCGGTGCTGCCGCCGCTGGACACCCCGGGCCGCGACGCGCAGGTCACCGCCGCGTACCACCACGCGGTGGGCCGCCTCGACGCGATGACCACGGCGCTGTCCCGACCCATCCCACCGATGATCTCCACGGTCGAGCGTCCACCGGCCGACGAGGTTCTCTGTCGTACGCCCGAGGGTGGCTACCTGAAGGCGGTGGAGGCCGCCAAGGAGGCGATCCGGGCGGGCGAGTGCTTCCAGATCGTGCTGTCCCAGCGCTTCGAGCGGGCGACGCACGCCGATCCGCTGGACGTCTACCGGGTGCTGCGCACCAGCAACCCCAGCCCGTACATGTACCTGCTGCGCTTCGACGGGTTCGACATCGTCGGCTCGTCGCCGGAGGCGCACCTGAAGGTCACCGCCGGTGCGGACGGGCGGCGCCGGGCGCTGCTGCATCCGATCGCGGGCACCCGGCCACGCGGTGCCACCGCCACGGCGGACGCCGGGCTCGCCGCCGAGCTGCTCGCCGACCCCAAGGAGCGTGCCGAGCACGTGATGCTCGTCGACCTGGGCCGCAACGACCTGGGCCGGGTCTGCGAGCCGGGCAGCGTCCAGGTGCCCGAGTTCGCGACCATCGAGCGGTACAGCCACGTGATGCACATCGTCTCCACCGTGACCGGCACGCTGCGTGACGACTGTTCCGCGTTCGACGCGCTCGCCGCGACCTTCCCGGCCGGGACGCTCTCCGGGGCGCCCAAGGTGCGGGCCATGGAGATCATTGAGGAGTTGGAGCCGGTCCGCCGCGGTCTCTACGGCGGCACGGTCGGCTACTTCGGCTTCGGTGGCGACCTGGACATGGCCATCGCCATCCGGACCGCGCTGATCCGCGCCGGCCGCGCCTACGTGCAGGCCGGCGCGGGGGTGGTCGCCGACTCGGATCCGGCCGCCGAGGAGCAGGAGACCCGCGACAAGGCCGCCGCCGTGCTGGCCGCGATCGCCGCGGCGGAAACGCTGAGGGCGGCCCGGTGAGCGCGAGGAGTGCAGCGCAGCGGAGCCCCGCAGTCGCGAACGAAAGGTTGGTCCGGTGAGCGTGGCGGGTCGGCGTCAGTTGACGTACGCCACGCTGCTCTGCCTGGCGGGCGCGGGCCTGGCGCTGTGGGCGGCGACCCGGGGCTGGTCGGTCGAGCTGACCGCGCGGCCGGCGCCGCTGCCGCCGGTTCGCGAGGCCCGCAGCGGGGCCGCCCTGCTGCCGTGGCTGCCGGCGCTGGCGCTGGTCACGCTGGCCGGCGGTGGCGCGGTGCTGGCCACCCGGGGTTGGGTGCGGCGGCTGCTGGGCGTGCTGCTGGGCGTTCTGGGCCTGGCGGTGGCGGCCGGTGGTGGTTACGGGTTGGTCGCCGATCTCGACGGCGTGGTGAGCCGGCAGTGGCCGGCGCTGTGCCTGCTCGGCGGTCTGCTCGCCGCCGTGGGCGGCGGGTGGACGGCGCTGCGGGGCGGCGTGTGGCCGGCGATGGGCGCCCGGTACGAGCGGCCGACGCGGACCGTCACGGAGAGTGCGCCCACGACGGTCGCCCCACCGGGCCGGATGGCCGGGCGGCGGACCACCGAGGCGTGGGACGCGTTGGACCGGGGCGAGGACCCGACGGCCGGCTGATCAGCCGACCGGCTGACGCTCCCGCTGCGGGCGGGCGGAGACGGCGCGGGCGGCGGTCAGTTCGGCCACCAGGCGGTCCAGTTCGGCGCGTCGGTCGGCGCGGGCCCGGTCGGCGCAGACCGCCTCCCAGGCGTTGCCGCGTGCCGTGCGCATCCGGCCCTCGCCGACGACGGCCCGCTCCAGGGTGTGCACCACGCCGACGGCGAGTGACGCCACGGTCCGGGAGATGGTGGTCAGTCCGATGCTCGGGTTCGACTCGGCAATGCTCATTGGTCACCCCGCACGAGGAGTTGGCGACGGTCGGGCAGGCGCGTCATCGAGTCTGCCCGAGGACGATGCTGGCCGGCTGACGTTTCGCCGGGGTGACCGCCCGGTCAACTGTCCCGCCATGCCCGCGATCTGGCACCGGCCGTTCGGCCTTGAGCTTGCTCACAGCATCGACCGGTGTCGTTGTCGTCGGGCGGCGAGCCGGAAGCGGTGGCATGATCGATGGGTCGGCCCGGTTCGACCGGGGCCGCCGGGCCCCCGTCGTATGACGGCGGTCGATACCGGAGGTGGCGCTGCGTGACATCCCGTTCACGGCAAGTCGGCCATTATGCCGCAGCCCTTTTCGTGAGCAGCGCCATACCCCCGGCTCCCGGCGTCGGTCGGCTGCCCCTAGCATCGGCCCATGACACCCGGAGAGGGGAGTCCGTTGGTGACTGCTGAGCATGCGCACGCGGAGGGGGACGAGGCCGGTCAGGCAGCGTCCGTAAGCGTGCTCGACGAGATTCTGGCTGGCGTGCGCGAGGACGTCGCCCGACGCCAGGAACAGGTTCCGTTGGAACGGATCCGTGAGCTGGCCGCGGCGGCGCCGCCGCCGCTGGACGCCTACGCTGCGTTGCGTAAGCCCGGCGTGGCGGTCATCGCCGAGGTCAAGCGCTCCTCGCCGTCCAAGGGCCGGCTGGCCGAGATCGCCGATCCGGCCGATCTCGCCGTCGACTACGCGGCGGGCGGGGCGCGGGCGATCAGCGTGCTGACCGAGGGGCGCTGGTTCGGCGGGTCGCTGGACGACCTGGCCGCCGTCCGGGCCGCGGTCACCGTCCCCGTGCTGCGCAAGGACTTCGTGGTCTCCAGCTACCAGGTGCACGAGGCGCGCGCGCACGGCGCCGACCTGGTCCTGCTGATCGTGGCCGCCCTTGAGCAGAACGTGCTGATGGGCCTGCTGGAGCGGATCGAGTCGCTGGGCATGACCGCGCTGGTCGAGGTCCACGACGAGGAGGAGGCCGACCGGGCCCTGGAGGCCGGTGCCCAGGTGATCGGGGTCAACGCCCGTGACCTGCGTACCCTTCAGGTGGATCGGTCGGTGTTCGAGCGGATCGCGCCGGGCCTGCCGAGCAGCGTCGTCAAGATCGCCGAGTCCGGCGTCCGCGGACCGCACGACCTGATCCGGTACGCCTCCGCGGGCGCGGACGCGGTTCTCGTCGGCGAGGGCCTGGTCACCCAGAAGAGCCCACGCGAGGCGGTGGCCGAACTGGTCAACGCCGGCAACCACCCGGCGACGCCCCGGCCGGTGCGCTGACCCGCGCCGGTGTGACGCCCCACCGAGAGGATTTCCGATGAGCGCCGATGCGCTGGCCCCGGTGGCCGGCTCGCAGCCCGACTCCGCCGGCCACTTCGGCCGCTTCGGCGGTCGGTTCGTGCCCGAGGCCCTGGTGGCCGCGCTCGACGAGCTCGACGGGGCGTGGCGTACGGCGATCGCGGACGAGTCCTTCCGGGCCGAGTTCGGGGCGCTGCTGCGCGACTACGCGGGCACGCCGTCGCTGCTCTACGAGGCCCGGCGGTTCTCCGCGAAGGTCGGCGCGCGGGTGCTGCTCAAGCGTGAGGACCTCAACCACACCGGCGCCCACAAGGTCCGCAACGTGCTCGGCCAGGCACTGCTCACCAAGCGGATGGGCAAGACCCGGGTGATCGCCGAGACCGGGGCGGGCCAGCACGGCGTCGCCACCGCGACCGCCGCCGCCCTGTTCGACCTGGAGTGCGTGGTCTACATGGGCGAGGTCGACACCGAGCGGCAGGCGCTCAACGTGGCCCGGATGCGGATGCTCGGCGCCACAGTCGTCCCGGTCACCACCGGCTCGCGCACCCTCAAGGACGCGATGAACGAGGCGATGCGCGACTGGGTGGCGAACGTCGACGAGACCCACTACCTGATCGGCACCGCCGCCGGGCCGCACCCGTTCCCGGCGATGGTCCGTGACTTCGTCCGGGGCATCGGTGACGAGGCCCGCCAGCAGTGCCTCGACCTGACCGGCGCGCTGCCGGACGCCGTCACCGCCTGCGTCGGCGGCGGCTCCAACGCGCTGGGCATCTTCCACGCCTTCGTGCCCGACGAGGACGTGCGGCTCTACGGCTTCGAGGCCGGTGGCGACGGGGTGACCACCAGTCGGCACGCCGCGAGCATCACCGGCGGGTCGGCGGGCGTGCTGCACGGCGCCCGCACGTACGTGCTGCAGGACGCCGACGGGCAGACGCTGGAGTCGCACTCGATCTCCGCGGGCCTGGACTACCCGGGCGTCGGGCCGGAGCACGCCTGGCTGCACGACACCGGCCGGGCCAGCTACCTGCCGGTCACCGACGCCGAGGCGATGGCCGCGTTCGAGCTGCTCTGCCGCACCGAGGGGATCATCCCGGCGATCGAGAGCGCGCACGCCCTCGCCGGCACCGTCACGCTGGCTCCGAAGCTGGCCGCCGAGCTGGGCCGGGAGCCCACCATCGTGGTCAACCTCTCCGGCCGGGGCGACAAGGACGTGCACACCGCCGGGGACTACTTCGGCATCCTCGACAAGGAGCACTGAGATGAGCCGCATCGGGGTGGCCTTCGACAAGGCCCGGGCCGACGGGCGGGCCGTGCTGGTCGGCTGTATGCCGGCCGGGTTCCCGACCGTCGAGGGCAGCATCGCGGCCATGACGGCGATGGTCGAGGCCGGCGTCGACGTCATCGAGGTGGAGATTCCGTACTCGGATCCGGTGATGGACGGCCCGGTCATCCAGAAGGCCAGTGACATCGCGCTGGCCGGCGGCGTCCGGACGTCCGACACGCTGCGCATCATCGAGGCGGTCGCGGCGACCGGCGCGCCAGTCGTCACGATGACCTACTGGAACCCCATCGAGCGGTACGGCGTGGACGTGTTCGCCCGCGACCTCGCCGCCGCCGGCGGCACCGGCCTGATCACGCCGGACCTCATCCCCGACGAGGCTGCCGAGTGGCTGGCCGCCTCGGACGCGCACGGCCTGGACCGCACCTTCCTGGTGTCGCCGTCGTCCACCGACGCCCGGGTGGCGATGACCGTGGACAACTGCCGGGGCTTCGTCTACGCCACCGCCGTGATGGGGGTGACCGGCGCTCGGGCGCGGACGTCCGACGCCGCCCCCACGTTGGTCTCGCGGGTTCGCGCGGTCACCGACCTGCCGGTCGGTGTCGGCCTGGGCGTGGGCACCGGAGCGCAGGCCAGCACCGTCGCCGGGTACGCCGACGGGGTGATCGTCGGCAGCGCGCTCGTCCGTTGTGTGCTCGACGCCTCCTCGGAGGCCGAGGGGCTGGCCGCGCTGCGCACCCTCAGCGCCGAACTCGCCGAGGGCGTCCGCAACCCCGCGCGCTGACCTCGGCCCCCGGGCCCGGACGCCGGCCCTTCGGGCCGCTGGGCGCTGCACCGCTGGTCCCGTTCGGCTGGCCGGTGGTTTCGTTCGGCCGGCCGGTGCGACGGACGGCATGAGCGCCGGGCCTGCCTTTCGCTGAAGAGACGTATACCTGTGAGTCATGTTCATGAC
>NZ_JBEXHY010000021.1:0-69926 GCF_040608295.1 Micromonospora sp. NPDC005197
AGCCCCCCCCCCCCCCCCGCGCCCGGGGGGGGCCCCCGGCCCCCCCCCCCCCCCCCGCGCGGGGGGGGGGGGGCCGGCGGACGAGGCCCGCCGTCGACGGGGTCAGCGGTAACCGGCGGTCACCACGTTGGCCTGCACCGCGTTCTCGGTCGCGTCGGACGGGTAACCGGCGACCATGGCCCCCTCGTAGAAGGTGCCGGCGCTCAGGTTCGCGCCCCCGTCGGGCTTGCAGCAGTCACCGCCACTGCCCAGGATGATCGCGCCCTGCTTCTTCATGGGGCTGTATCCCGACGGGAGCGAGCCGTCCCACAGCGTGTAGAGGCTGCCGGACTGGGCGTCGCTGCCCTTCATGGCGAAGCGGGACGTGCCGTTGTTCTTGAGCGTCGCCGTGACGAACTTGCTGGTGAACGCCCGCTGGTTCGGGTTCCACGAGCTGCTGCCACCGGGGAACAGACCCCACTCCAGGTCGGCCTGCACCCAGGGACCACTGCCGGAGCAACCGCCGAACCAGCACTGCTTGCCGAAGTTGATGGCGTCCATCGCGCCGGCGGCGTCGGCCTTGCGCGTCGTCTCGCTGTTGCCGTAGTCGAAGCAGCAGCCGCTGTTGACGTGGGTCCCGCTGGTCACCATGTACATGCCCTCGGGCGCCGCGCCGGTCGGCACGCCGGTCAGGTGCCCGTCGCGCCAGTAGCTGTTGCCAGGATTGATGTAGAGCGAGTACGCCTTGGCGCCGCCGACCGTCAGGGACTCCGAGGTCGCGGTCGCCGGCCTGCTCTGCGGCGAGCCGGGAACCACGCTGGACCCCTGGTACCAGAGGTCGTTTCCGCGCCCGGACTGGTCGAAGACGACGGTGATCACGCAGGTCGTGCCGGAGCAGAACGAGTCCTGCGTCGCCGCGTTGGCGGTGCCGCCCGTGCCGGTCAGGCCGATGTTGCGGGTGGTGTTGTCCGACGAGCGCCGGACCTGGTAGAGGTTGCCGGCGTACGTCGCGTAGAGGGCTCGCGTCGTGCTGTGGGCCGCCACGCACGGGGTGCCGCCGGAGGCGTAGATGTCGCACGGGCGCGCACCGCTCGGCGGCGGGGTCGTGGTCGGCGGGGTGGTGGTCGGCGGGGTCGTTGTCGGCGGGGTGCTCGGCGAGGCCCACTGTTGGTTGGCGCCGCCGTTGCAGGCCCAGAGGATCAGTTTGGTGCCGTTCGCGGTGGCCGCGCCGTTGGCGTCCAGGCACAGCCCGGACTGCACACCGGTGATGGTGCCGTTGCTGTTGACGTTCCACTGCTGGTTGGTCTGGCCGTTGCAGTCCCAGATGATCGCCGCGGTGCCGTTGGTGGTGCCCCGGCCGGAGGCGTCCAGGCACTTGTTGCCGTACACCGTGAGCTGCTTGCTCGACGTCCAGGTCCAGGTCTGGCCGGCCGCGCCGTTGCAGTCCCACAGTTGGGTCTGGGTGCCGTTGGTGGTGCTGGAGTTGGGAACCTCGACGCATCGACCGGACGGGACGCCGACGATTGTGGTGCTCTGCCCGGGCGCGATGGCGGCGGCTGCCAGCGGCGCGGCGGCGGCCTCGGCGGCGGACGATCCGGCGCCGGCCGCCGCACCGACGGTGACGAGGACGAGGACGCCGGCCAGTGCGCTGGCCAGGACGGCCAGGCGTGGGAGGCGACGTCTCGGGATGGGATCGCGGGCCATGCCTGACCCGGCGGGGGACGGGGTTCGCACGAGGTGGCTCCTCGGAGTCGTGACGGCGTGGATGGCCGACGCCGCAGGTGGTGGTGGCGGGGGCAGCCGAATCGATTCGCGGCAATCGTAGGATCAATTTTCGATGAGTGTCAATGAATGCCCGCCCGGCGGGAGTCCGGCGGTGGCCGCCCGTGCCGACGGCCACCGCCTGACCTCTTCCGCGACGCCTACCGCCCCCAGACCCGCCAGGTCTGGTTCAGCGGGCTGCCCTGGCTGACCGCGTTGCAGGGCCACTGGAGGACCGTCGCGCGAGCCGCCGTGGAGACCCCGTTGACGTCGACACACTTGCCGCTGTGCCGGGCGACGAGCTGGTAGTCGTGCGAGTCGTTACCGGAGTAGGTCACCTTCCGGAGGGTGAACTGCTGGTTGAGCCCGTTCTGGCAGGTCCACTGGTCCACGGCGGCGCCGTTGGCGGTGGAGGCGCCGCTGACGTCGAGGCACTTGCCGCTCTGCTGGTTGACCACCGTGTAGGTGTCGGCCACGCCGGCGACCGGCCGGAAGTTCCAGAGCTGCTGGTCACCGCCCTCGCAGTAGAACTGCTGCTGAACGTTGCCGTCGGCGGTGCTCAGGCCGGTGTTGTCCAGGCACTGCTGGGAGTGCTGGGCCACCGCCACCGACTGGAAGCCCCCCTCGGAGGGCGGCAGCAGGGTCACCGTGTACGTGTCGTTCTGGTTGCCGTACGGCAGGTTCACTGTGGCGTTGTTGTTGGACACGGTGACGACGCTGTTCGAAACCGTGACCGGGCCCTGCACCGCACCGCCGTTGTTGTACGGGATGCGCTGCGTGAGCACCCGCACCTGGTTGTTCTGCACCACGCCACTCGTCGTGTCGAGGCGTTGCAGATTGACGCTCAGGTTCCCGGTCGTCCGACCACCACCGACCAGGACCTTCGCCACCCCGTTCGCCTTCGTGGCGTACGCGTCGTAGGACTGGCTGCCGGTCACTGACACGATCTGCCCGGCCTGGGAGGCGTAGTAGCGGTAGACCCACCACTCGCCCTTGGGCTGATGCTGGCCGGCCGAGTTGCGGACCAGCAGGTTGCCGAGGTCGTTGTGCAGGTTGCCGGCGCTGGCCCAGTTGGCCCGCAGGCCGTCCGCCCGGGCCCGCTCCAGGCGGGCGATGTACCAGGCGCCGTCGGCCGGGTTCTGCTCGTTGCTCGCCCCGTACTCGTTGATCTGGTAGGGGCGGGGATGCGGGATGCCGCGCGGGTCGAGGGTGGCGTTGGCGGCGGCGACATTGGCGACCGGGTCACCGGGCAGCGAGTGCCAGCTGATGATGTCCGGCACGGTGTTTGTCGAGCGCACGAAGTCCAGGTACTGGTTCCAGAACGCGTGGTTGGTCGACGGCACGCAGGCGCAGCTCGGCCCGACGATCAGCTGGTTGGGGAACTCCGTCCGGAGGCGCTGGTACGTGCGCCGCCAGAGTTCGAGGTACTGGGAGATCGGCCGGTTCCAGAAGATGGTGATGTTGGGTTCGTTCCAGATGTCCCACTGCACCGACAGTCCGGACGCCCGGACGTCGCTGATCACCCGGGTCAGGAAGTTGTCGTAGTCGGTCCAGTTGCCGTTGTCGCCGGGGAAGCGGGAGATGCCGGCACCGTCGGCGCCCCACAGGTCGTGCGGCAACAGGATGAACTGCCCGCCCAGGGCGACGGTCCGACGGGCCTGGGCGACTGTGGCGTTCCAGCGGCGGTCGTAGTTTCCACCGACCCAGCCGCTGCCGGGCAGTTGCGCGCCGCCGGCGCGCATGTACTGAAAGTTGACGTCGCGGTAGAAGTGGTCGGGCGGGCCACTGGCGTTCTCGGTCATGCCGTAGATCCAGCCGGACGCGCGGTAGGTCGGCGTGCCGGTGGTGGTGGAGAAGTTGACGCTGATCGACTCGTCGGCGGCCTGGGCCGGGGACGCGGCGACGGTGACGGCGGTGGTTGCGGCGAGCAGGCCGACGACGAGTCGGGCGACGAGCGCGTGGGCTCGTCCCGACCTGCTGCGGGACGGGGTTTTCACGGGCGGCTCCTTGGTGGGGCGCGGGGGACGCTCTCCGGAGGGCTGCGCTTGCGAATCGATTCGCAGGGATCGTAGGTCGGAGACTCATCCGTGTCAATGAAGTGACGATCGCGTGAAGCCGCTGTTTCCCAGCAGTGCCTCCGTGGACGCTCACCAGCCCTTGACCATCGCGCACGGGCGGTCCTATCTTCGTGCGAACCGGTTCGTCGAATCGGTTCGCCTCATGGTCGGACGTGGTCCGGCCCGCGACGGTCAACCCACGACACCCCACCTGACGATCGACTTGAAGTGAGGCAGCACATGACACGACTCAACCGACGGCGGCGCCTGGCCGCCGTTGCCGTGCTAGCGCTCGCCGCGGTGACGGCGAGCGCCTGCTCGTCGTCGTCCGGCGACTCCGACGGTGGCGGCGGCGCGTACCTCGTCTGGGACCCGTATCCGCAGTTCGCCGACGACTCCGACTGGGTCGCCCTGCTCAAGAAGTGCGGAACCTCGGCGGGCGTGACTGTCGAGCGGACCGGCTACGACACCACCGACCTCACCAACAAGGCGCTGCTCGCCGCCCAGCAGGGCAACTCGCCGGACGTGCTGATCGTCGACAACCCGGTCATCTCGACACTGGCCGAGGCCGGCGCGCTCACCACCACCGAAGAGAACAAGCTGGACGTGTCGAGCATGGCGGCGAACCTGCTCGGCGCCGGCCAGAGCGGGGGCAAGACGTACGGGGTGCCGATCGGGGCCAACACCCTCGCGCTCTACTACAACAAGGACCTGCTGACCGCCGCCGGCGTCGACCCGGCCTCGGTCAAGGACTGGACGTCACTGACCGCGGCGCTGACGAAGGTCAAGGCCAAGGGCAAGAAGGGCATCACCTTCTCCGCGATCGGCACCGAGGAGGGCAGCTTCCAGTTCCTGCCCTGGTTCTGGGGATCGGGCGCCCAGCTGACCAGCCTGGACTCGCCGCAGGCGGTGTCCGCGCTGACTCTCTGGACGGACTGGCTGGGGCAGGGCTACGCCCCGAACTCGGTCATCAACAACACCCAGACCACGAGCTGGCAGGAGTTCGCCACCGGCGACTTCGCGTTCGCCGAGAACGGCACCTGGCAGTTGGCCAACGCGGAGAAGCTCGGCTTCTCGTACGGCACCATCGCGATCCCGGCCAGCGCCGGTGGGCCGGCCCCGGCGCCGACCGGTGGCGAGTTCGTCTCGATCCCGGTCCAGAAAAAGACCGACCGGTACGCGACGTCGCAGAAGCTCGTCACCTGCCTCACCAGCGCCGACAATCTCCTCACCACCGACACCACGCTCTCCTACGTCGCGCCGGTGGCCGCCGTGCAGGACCGGCAGGCAACCGAGAACCCCAAGCTCAAGGTCTGGGTGGAGGCCGTCCGGGCGGCGAAGGGCCGCACCGGTGACAACCTCGGCACGAAGTACCCGAAGATCTCCGAACCACTGTGGACCGCCGTGCAGGCAGCCCTGAGCGGCGGGAAGTCGCCGCAGGAGGCGCTGACCGCCGCGCAGGCCTCGGCCACGAGCAAGTAAGCGCGCCGAACCGACACGATGACCCCCACGACGCGGATTTCCACCATCACGCGAGGCCACGGTGGGGCGGTTGAGGCCGCCCCACCCGGGCCCCCCGCGCCTCGAAGCCGCCGGCCCGGACGTTGGCTGGCGTGGGGCTTCCTGGCGCCGACGGTCGTCTACCTGCTGGCCTTCTACGCCTACCCGCTCTACCGCAACGTCGAGCTGAGCCTGCGCGAGTACACCGTCCGCTCGTTCGTGCAGGGCGGCGCACCCTTCGCCGGCCTGGACAACTACCGCACCGTCCTGGCCGACCCGGCGTTCTGGCCGACGTTGGCGCACACAGTGGTCTTCACCGGCGCGTCGCTCGTCTTCCAGTTCAGCATCGGCATGGCCCTGGCCCTCTTCTTCCGCCAGAACTTCCCGCTGTCGGGCACCCTGCGGGCGCTGATCCTCGTACCGTGGCTGCTGCCGCTGATCGTGTCGGCCTCGACCTGGTCGTGGCTGCTCAACAGCGACTCGGGCCTGGTCAACGCCGCGCTGGGCGTCGTCGGGATCGACCCGGTCAACTGGCTCACCTCGCCGACCTGGTCGCTCACCTCGGTGATCATCGCGAACGTCTGGATCGGCATTCCGTTCAACCTGGTGGTGCTCTACAGCGGCCTTGCAGCGATCCCGGTCGAGGTGTACGAGGCGTCCGCGCTCGACGGCGCGACCGGTTGGCAACGGTTCTGGTCGATCACGTTCCCGCTGTTGCGCCCGGTCTCCGCGATCACGCTGCTGCTGGGGCTGATCTACACGCTGAAGGTCTTCGACATCATCTGGATCATGACCAGGGGCGGCCCGACCGGTTCCTCCGCCACGCTCGCCACCTGGTCGTACCGCCTCGGCTTCGGCAACCTGCTGCCCGAGTTCGGTCCGGGCGCGGCCGTCGGCAACCTGCTCATCGTGATGGCCCTGATCGCCGGGCTCGTCTACATCCGGTCCCAGCGGAGGCAGCACCTACGATGACCACGTCACCGCGTCGTGTCTGGTGGAAGACCGGAGTCGGTCTGGTGCTGACCGGGCTGATGCTCTTCCCCGTCTACTGGATGATCAATGTGTCGTTCACCCGGGACCAGGACATGCGGGCCAGTCCGCCGCACCTGTTCCCGACCGACGGCACGCTGGACGGCTACCGGGCCGTCCTCGACCAGCAACTGCCGTACCTCGGCACCAGTTTCCTCGTCGGGCTCGGCACGGTGGCGCTGACCGTGGCGCTCGCCGCCCCCGCCGGGTACGCGCTGGCGAAGCTGCGGCCACCCGGCGGCCCGGCGCTGAGCTTCCTGCTGCTGATCGCCCAGATGATCCCGGGCATCATCATGGCGATGGGCTTCTACGCCATCTACCTCACCCTCGGCGTCCTCAACACGCTGCCGGGCCTGATCCTGGCCGACACGACACTCGCGGTGCCGTTCGCCGTACTGATCTTCACGGCCTTCATGTCCGGCATCCCCGACGAGCTGCTCCAGGCCGCCGTGGTCGACGGCGCGGGACGGCTGCGTACCTTCTGGTCGATCGTGCTGCCGGTCAGCCGGAACTCGATCGTCACGGTGTCGCTCTTCGCGTTCCTGTGGTCCTGGTCGGACTTCATCTTCGCCTCGACCCTGGCCGGCGGTGGCGACCACCAGCCGATCACCCTCGGCATCTACCACTACATCGGCAACAACAACCAGCAGTGGAACGCCATCATGGCCACCGCCGTCGTCGCCTCGATCCCCGCCGCCGTGCTGCTGATCCTGGCGCAGCGGTACGTCTCGATGGGCGTGACCGCCGGCGCCGTCAAGGATTGACCATCCGCGGCGGTCGAGGACTGACCACCCGCACCACAGAAAGGCACCCGCCACCCATGACCGTCGCCCCGTCCGGTCCGGAGTTCGCCATCCAGGACATCCCGTTCAGCTACCGCGGATCCTGGTTCAACATCTCCCCGGTGGTAGCCGAGAAGACGTACGCCGACGACCTGCACCTGGTGTCGCACCAGACCGGGCTGCACCCGGTGCTGCGCCTCTCCCCCACGGCCGCGGGCACCACGGTCGTGGCCACGCCCGCGCTGCTGACCTGGCGTGCCGGTCCCGGTCGGATCGAGGCCGCCTACGACGCACCCGACACCCTGCGGATCCGGGGCCGGCACCTCGGCCTGCGGATCGCCGCGGCCGCGGGCACCCTCACCCCGTTCAGCGGCACCTACCTCTACCTCGACCCGGTCGACGGCTCACACGTCTTCACCTCGTACGAGACCGGGCGCCGCTACCGGGTCACGGTGCTCTCCGGCGCGCTGCGTCGCGCCGACGGCGTCGAGGCGCTCGGCACCGCCGACCGCTGCCTGGACCTCCCCGGCGACCAACCCTGGGAGATCGCCATCGAGGAGTACGCCACCGCCCGCCGGCCGTACGCCGCCGCCGTCCCCTTCGACCGGGTGTGCCGCGACCGCAGCGCCGAGTTCGCCGCGTTCGTCGACGCCGTCGCGCCGTGGCGCGGCGCGGACACCCCGGCCGCCGAACTGGCCGCGTACGTGCTGTGGTCCGCCACCGTCGCCCCGGCGGGCTTCGTCACCCGGCCCGCCGTCCTGATGTCCAAGCACTGGATGGACAAGGTGTGGAGCTGGGACCACTGCTTCAACGCGATCGCGCTCGCGGCCGGTGAGCCGGAGCTGGCCTGGCACCAGTTCCACCTGCCCTTCGACCACCAGGACGGCGCGGGTGCCCTGCCCGACTCGGTCACCCACTCGGAGGTGCTGCACAACTACGTCAAGCCCCCCATCCACGGCTGGGCCCTGCGTCACCTGCGCCGACGCCTCCCCCAGTCACCGGACCGGGCGGCGCTCGCGCAGACGTACGACCGGCTGGCCCGCTGGACCGGGTTCTGGCTCGACGCGCGCCGCGCGCCCGGCCACGACCTGCCGCACTACCAGCACGGCAACGACAGCGGCTGGGACAACGCCACCACGTTCGACGAGGGCCGGGTCGTGCAGACCGCCGACCTGGCCGCGTTCCTGGTCTCCCAGCTGCGGTGCCTGGCCGACCTCGCCACCGAGCTGGGCGAACCTGCCGACCGGTGGTCCCGGGAGGCCGACCGGATCCGGAAGGCCATGATCGGGCAGCTGTGGGACGGCGAGCGCTTCACCGCCCGCAGCCCGCACACCGGGCAGCGGCGGACAAGCCGCAGCCTGCTCGACCTGATGCCGGTCGCTCTCGGCGCCGACCTGCCCGCCCCGATCGCCGACGCGCTGGCCCGGGGCGTCGAGACCCACCTCACCACGCACGGGCTGGCCACCGAACCGACGGACTCGGCCCACTACCTCGCCGACGGCTACTGGCGGGGCCCGATCTGGGCGCCCTCCACCGTGCTGGTCGAGGACGGTCTGCGGCGGGCCGGGCACACCGCGATCGCCGACGACATCAGCCAGCGCTTCCTCGCGCTGTGTGAGAAGTCCGGTTTCGCGGAGAACTTCGACGCCGAGACCGGCGCCGGGCTGCGGGATCGCGCGTACACCTGGACGGCCAGCAGCTACCTCATCCTCGCGGCCGCCCAGGAGGAACGCCGAGCCGCGCGGCGGTAGCCGGCCAGCGGGGTCCCGCCGATGGGCGGGGCCCGCGCGCCGGTGGAGAGTCAGTGGGTCCGGACCGGGCCGGTGCTGGACCGCAACGAGATGGGCGGGCTGTAGAGGCGGTGCCGCGGCACGCTGCCGGGGGCCGCGATGATCTCCAGCAGCAGCGACACCGCCTCGGCGCCCATGTCCCGCATGGGCACGTCCGCCGCGGTCAGCGGCGGGCGGAAGTCCTCCGCCCAGTGCTGGGCGGCGACCCCGGTGACGGAGAAGTCGGCCGGCACGGACAGCCCGGCGCTGGTCAGCGCACGCTGCATCCCGGGCAGCGCCGCCTCGTTGATGGTGGCCACCGCCGTGACGTCCGGATGCGTCCCGAGCAACTGCTCCACGCACGCCTCACCGGAGGCCGTGTCGTCGCCGCAGCAGACGTCCACGCCGACCAGACCTCGTTCCGCCACCGCCGCCTGGAAACCGGCCAGCGCGCGATGGCTGGGCCCGTAACCCGCCGCCACCAGCTCGGCGGAGCGGTTGACCAGCGCCACGTGCCGATGCCCCAGATCGGCCAGGTGGTGCACGCAGCGCGCGATCAGCCCGGCGTAGTCGATGTCGACCCAGCTCATGCCGTGCGCTTCGGCCGTCCGACCGATCGTGACGAACGGCAGACCCGTTCTGGCCAGCCGCGTGACCCGGTCGTCCTCCAACCGGATCTCCATGAGGACCACGCCGTCCACCCGACGCCCGGTGACGATCCGCTCGAACGACCGGTCGTGGTCGCCGCCGGACGGGGACAGCAGCACATCCAGGTCGTGGCGGGCGGCGGCCTCGACGACGCTGGCGACGAAGCCCAACTGCATGTCGGTCAACCGCTGGCTCGCCGGTGGGATCACCAGCCCGAGGGTGCGGGTACGCCCCTCCTTCAGGGCGCGGGCGCTGGCGTTCGGCCGGTAGTCCAGCTCGTCGATGACCGCCTGGATCCGCTGTCGGGTCGCCTCCGAGACGGTTCGCTTGCCGCTCAGCACGTACGACACGGTGCTGCGGGACACCCCCGCCCGCCGGGCGATCTCCCCGATGTTCATACGCCGCCCTCGAATCGATTCCTGCCCCGACGGGGACGCGCCCAGCTCCGGTTCCGAGCATAAGCGCTCCGCACCGGCACCCGGATGCCCCGCCCGGCCCGTTCGGCCCGCCGGACCGGGTCGGCCCGCCCGTCCGCCGTCCTCGACCCGGTCAGGAATCAAGAAGCGCCGCCTCGGCGCCCCGGCCTAGCCTTTTCCCAGGTAGCCGGCACCACGCCGGGCCGGAAAACATCGAGAGGGAGCCCGACATGTCCGCGAAGACCTCCACGACCGAGTCCGACGGCTTCAGCGCCGAGGAGCGCGCCGCGATGAAGGAGCGTGCGGCCGAGCTGCGCGCCGAGGGTAAGAAGGGCGCCAAGAGGGCCGACGGGTTGCAGGCGGTCCTCGACCGGATCGCGCAGATGGCGCCCGACGATCGCGCGCTCGCCGAGCGCGTGCACGTGGCGGTGACCGCCGCCGCCCCCGAACTGACGCCGAAGACCTGGTACGGGATGCCCGCCTACGCGAACGCGGCCGACAAGATCGTCGTCTTCTTCCAGGACTCCGGCAAGTTCAACTACCGCTACTCGACCCTGGGCTTCCAGGACACGGCCAACCTCGACGACGGAGATATCTGGCCGGTGGCGTACGCCCTGCGGACGTGGAGCCCCGAGGTGGAGAAGAGGGTCATCGAGCTGGTACGCGCGGCGGTCTCCTGAGCACCGCCGCGATCGGGTGGCTCGCGGTCGGCGGACCGGGTCCCGTCCGCACGCCCGCCGGCCCGCGGTGACGCTGGTGCTTGCGCCCACCGGCGATGATCGGTCCGTGTCGCTCTGGGAGGTCGTCTCGCGCATCGGCGTACCGCTGATCGCCGTCGTCGGCGCCGCGTTCGTCGTGGCTGGCGCCTTCGCCGACCCGCCCGACTCCTTCTCCTGGCCACGCGGCTGGCAGTGGGCGTGGGTGGGGCTGTGGCTCATGGCCGCCGGCGAAGCGGCGTTCGGCACCGACCGCCCGTGGTTCGAGCGTTCGTGGAAGGGCACCGCGGCGCTGCTCGTCGCCGTGGCATGCGCGGTCGCCGTGTGGCGTCATTATCGGTGGCGAAGGCAGGCGCGGCCCACAAGCGAGCGGGGGCCGTAGCCGACGGTCCGGGACGACGCGACGCGGGACACCGGCCGCCCCAGCCCGCCACCGGCACCGGGCCGACGGCGGGCTGAAGCGCAGGCGCGGGACGCGCCGGGTCAGGTCGTCGTGCAGGTGAGGTCGGTCGGCGGGTTGTTGACGCCGGTCGCGGAGGCGATGAAGCCGAACGTCGTCGAGCCGCCCGCCGGAAGCGACCCGTTGTAGTCGACGTTCGTCACCCGCACGTTCGCGCCGCTCTGCGTGTGGGCGCCGCTCCAGATCTGGCTGATCACCTGCCCGTTTGGGAAGGTCCAGGAGACGGTCCAGCCACGGATCGGGGCCGCGCCGGCGGTCACGGTGACCTCGCCCTGGAAGCCGCCCGACCACGAACTCGTCACCGTGTACGTGGCCCGCGCACCGGACGGCGACGGCGTGCTCGTCACGGTCGGCGTCGGCGTCGGCGTCGGGCTCAGGGTCGGAGTGACGGTGGGCGTGGGCGTGCTGCTCAGCGTCGGCGACGGTGTCACACCGGGCCGCGCGGCGCGGTAGGTGTGCCCGGCGCGGACGGCGAATTGGACGACATCCGTCTCCGGCCGGGTGGTGGTGGGCGTGCTGCCGTCGGTGACGTCGACGAGGGTGAAGGAACCGGTGAAGAGCCGGCCCCGGAGTCGTACGGTGCCGTCACGGTCGGCGCGGACGCTGATCTCGTCGGCCTGCCCGCTGGTCCAGGCCACGCCGACGGTGTATCCGCCGCGCGCGCGTAGCCCCGCGACCTGGCCGGTGGGCCAGGCGCTCGGCAGCGCCGGCAGCAGGTGCAGCTCGCCGGTGTGGCTGTGCAGCACCATCTCGGCGATGCCGGAGGTCGCACCGAAGTTGCCGTCGATCTGGAACGGTGGGTGCAGGTCGAACATGTTCGGCGCGAGCCGGTCGGTCCGCACGAGGTCCTTCAGGAGCTTGTGGGCGCGGGCGCCGTCCTCCAGCCGAGCCCAGTAATTGATCTTCCAGGCGAGGGACCAGCCGGTGCCGTCGTCACCGCGCAGCTCCAGCGTCCGGCGCGCGGCCTCGTAGAGCTGCGGGGTGCCGCGCCGGGTGATCTGGTTGCTGGGATGCAGGCCGTACAGGTGCGAGACGTGCCGGTGGTTCCGCTCGGTCTCGACCCAGTCGGCGAGCCACTCCTGGACGTTGCCGCGCGAGCCGACCTTCGTGGGCGCCAGCCGGTCCCGGGCCGTGCGCACCTGGGAGCGGAACGTCGTGTCGACGCCCAGCACCTCGCTGGCGCGGGCGACCGCGTCGAACAGGTCCCGCAGGATCTGGTTGTCCATGGTGGGGCCCGCGCAGACACTGGCGTTCGAGTGGTGCGGCAGCTCGGGCGAGTTCGACGGGTTCGTGACCAGGTAGCCGAGCGTCGGGTGGGCCACCAGGGTGTCGAGGAAGAACTGGGCGGCGCCCTTGAGGGCCGGGTAGTTGGCCGACAGGAAGCCGGTGTCGCCGGTGAACAGGTAGTGCTCCCAGATGAGGGTGGACAGCCAGGCCCCGCCGGTCTGCCACATGCCCCACAGCGCCCCGTCGACGACCGAGGCGCCGCGCCACCCGTCGGTGTTGTGGTGGGTGACCCAGCCGCCGGCGCCGTACTGCGCCTGGGCGACGCGCGCACCGGTCACCGTGAGGTCCTTGATCATGTCGAAGACCGGCAGGAAGCACTCGGCCAGGTTCGTCGTGTCGGCGGGCCAGTAGTTCATCGGCAGGTTGGCGTTGATGGTGTACTTCGAGTCCCAGGGCGGCGTCATGGAGTCGTTCCAGATGCCCTGGAGGTTCGCCGGCTGGGTGCCCGGCCGCGACGAGGAGATCAGCAGGTAGCGGCCGTACTGGAACAGCAGGGCGGAGAACTGCGGGTCGTTGGTGCTCGCGTGCTGGGCGATCCGCACGTCGGTCGGCTGATCGGCGGCGGCCGTACGACCCAGGTCGATGGTCACCCGGTTGAACAGGGCCTGGTAGTCGGCGAGATGGCGACCGCGCAGCTGGTCGACGCCCACGCCACGGGCCGCGGCGAGACGGCTGCGCGCGATGCCCTGGTAGTCGCCGTTGACCGTGCGGTAGTTGACATAGCTCGAACCGATCGAGATCAGGACGGTCACGCTCGTGGCGCCGGAGACGCGCAGGGTGCCCCCGGAGCTGCTGACCGTGCCGCCGGTCGCGACGGCCTGGGCCAGGGCGAGGAAGCGCACCGACCCGTTGACACCCTCCATGGCGCCGGAGATGCCGTCGACGGCGATCGTGGTGGCGTCGGGGCTCGACATCGTCGTCCGCTGCGGGCTGTCGAAGGTGGCGTTGAACGTGATCGAGTTGGCGCGGTCGGCGGTCAGCCGGAGCACGATCACCGCATCGGGTGCGCTGGCGAACACCTCACGCTGGTACCGGACACCGTTCAGCACGTACGTCGTGGTGACGGTGGCGGTGGTGAGGTCGAGCGTCCGGTTGTACTGCGACGCCCCGCTGGCGGAACCGAAGGCGAGTCGGAGGTTGCCCACCGGCTGGTAGGCGAGCTGGCCGCCCGGGGTTCCCATCATCGTCTGGTTGATGAGGTCCTGCGCCTGGGTCCACTGGTCCGCGAAGACCCGCCGCCGGATCTCGGCCAGGTTGGCCGCCCCCCGGGTGTTGGCGGAGTCGTACGGGCCGCCGGCCCAGATGGTGTCCTCGTTGAGCTGGAGTCGTTCGGTGTCGACGTTGCCGAACACCATCGCGCCCAGCCGGCCGTTGCCGATCGGCAGCGCCCGTAGCCAGTCGGTGCCCGCGGGTCCGTCGTACCAGAGGGCCAGGTCGCCGGCGGCGAGCACCTGCGGCGGCGCCACCGAGCCGGCGCGGGCGACGGCGGACCACGCGACTGGCAGCAGCGCGGCTCCGGCGCCCGCCGCACCGGCCCTGAGCACGTTCCTTCGTGTCACTTCAGGCATGGTCTCTCCAATCAGCGCAGTTCAGAGGCGCAGGAGGGGGAAGGACGGCGCCCGTGCCGGGCCACCGCCGAGGAAGTCGAATGTCGTGGACATGCCCACGGCCAGCGCGCCGTTCGAGGTCTCGTGCGAGACGTGTGGTGGGGCACCCTGGTGTTAGCGTTAACAGGTGCCGCCCGTTCGCACCCTGCAGCAACGTTCACAGCCGGGACCGACGCGCCGAGCTCCCGACGGCGCGTCACCTCTCCCTCAATAGACCTTCGTAGATGGCAGTGCCGCTCGTCAAGGGGTGTCGGCCATGTTTCCCGCCAGCGTCCCGCCGGGGTCGCGCGGGCCGGCCGCCCCGCCCCGACGCTCGGACCGGGTTGCCATCCCGACGCCATCTTCGTAGCATCCAGGGCAGACGATGTTATCGCGAACATTTGGTGGCATCAGGGTATGCACCCCGCAGGAGGTGGCGCCAGTGTCCGCAGGCACGCCGGCCGTCTCGGGCTACCACAACCCGGTCGTCCCCGGCTTCTACCCCGATCCGAGTGTCTGCCGGGTCGGCGAGGACTACTACCTGGTCTGCTCCAGCTTCGACTACTTCCCGGGGGTACCGCTCCTGCACAGTCGGGACCTGGTGAACTGGCGACAGATCGGCAACGTCCTCGACCGTCCCAGCCAGCTGGAGATCCCGCCGGGCGCCGACGCGTCCCGAGGCATCTTCGCGCCGACCATCCGCCACCACGACGGCCGGTTCTGGGTGATCACCACCAACGTCAGCCTGGGCCGACACCTCATCGTCACCGCGGAGGATCCCACCGGCCCGTGGTCCGAGCCGGTCTACCTCGACCTCCCCCACGTCGACCCGTCCCTGGCCTGGGACGACGACGGCACCTGCTGGCTGACGACCTCCGGAGTGGACGCCTACCGGATCGACCCGGACAAGGGGCAGGTGCTGGAGGGGCCGATTCCGCTCTGGTCGGGCACCGGCGGCCAGTACCCGGAGGCGCCGCACCTCTACCGGATCGGCGACTGGTGGTACCTGCTGCTCTCCGAGGGCGGCACGCACACCGGCCACGCCGTCTCGGTCGCCCGCTCACGCAGCCCACGGGGGCCCTTCGAGCCCGCGCCGACCAACCCCATCCTCACGCACCGCAGCACCAACCTGCCCGTACAGGCCGCCGGGCACGCGGATCTGGTGCAGGCCGCGGACGGCAGCTGGTGGATGGTCCTTCTCGGCATCCGGGCGAAGGGCCAGTGGCCGCCCTTCCACGTGCTCGGACGCGAGACGTTCCTGGTACCGGTTCGCTGGGACGGCGGGTGGCCCGTCGTGGACGTCGTCCGGGAGGTCACCGCCGCACCCGCCGGCAGCGCACCGGCCCTCGCGGCCCCGCCCGGCCCGGTCACCTACCACGACGACTTCGACGCGACCGCCCTCGCGCCCGGCTGGATCTCGCCCCGCTCCCGCCCCGACGCGGCCTGGTCGCTGACCGAGCGGCCCGGATGGCTCACCCTGCACGCCACCGGTACGACGCTGGACCGCGCCGGCGCGACGATCGTGGCGACGCGCCAGCGCCACCATGACTGCCGTGCCGGCACCCGGGTGGATCCGGGCAGCGGCACGGCCGGGCTCACCATCCGAATCGACGAGGCGCACCACTACGACCTGGAGGTCCGCGCCGGCAGCGTCCGCGTCGTCGGCCGGGTCGGGCCGTTCCGGCAGGTCTTCGCGTCCCTCGACGTACCCGCTGGCCCGCTGGTCCTGACGATCGCCACCCGGACCGACGACCTCTACCCGCCGACCGTGACCTCCGCGGCGGACCTGGCGGCCGCGGACGAACCCTTCGGTGTACGCCCCGCCACCTCCGACATGATCTCGTTCGAGGTGGAGACCTCCGGGGGCCGCGTCCTGCTGGCCGAGCTCGACGGGCGCTACCTGTCCACCGAGGTCGCCGGCGGCTTCACCGGCCGGGTCATCGGCATGTACGTGACCGAGGACAGCGCCGCCTTCGACTGGTTCGACTACCGCCCGGCAGCGCGGCCGATCGACTGAGCGCGGACCGGCTCGCCATCGACGGATCACCGTAGACTCCCCGTGTGATCGAGGAGAGCCGGCGGCACCACCCCCGCAAGCCCCGGCGCGGTGACCTGCCCATCGCCACGATCGCCGAGCTCGCCGGGGTGTCCCCTCCCACGGTCTCCAAGGTTCTCAACGGCCGCGCCGGGGTGGGCGAGCAGACCCGGCAGCGGGTGGAGGCCCTGCTGCGGGACCATGGCTACCGCCGGCCGGAGACCGCCGCGAGAACCCTCTGCATCGAGGTGCTCTTTCACCAGATGCTGTCCTCGATCGCCCTGGAGATCCTGCGGGGGATCCAGGAGGTCGCCGGCTCCCGGGACTGCACGGTCGGCTTCATCGACATCCGCCATCGGGTGGCGGCGGGACTGCCCTGGATGGAGCCCCTGCTGCTGCGGCAGCCCACCGCCGTCATCGCGGTCTGCTCCCTGGTCACCGCCGAGCATGGCAGACAGCTGACCGCCATGGGCATACCGCTCGTGGCCATCGATCCGGTCGGCGAGCTGTTCCCCACGCCCGCCGTCGGGTCGAACAACTGGAGCGGCGCCCTGGCCGCCACCCGGCACCTGCTCGACCTCGGCCACCGACGGATCGGAGTGGTCACCGGGCCGCAGCAGGACCTGTCCGCGCGGGCTCGCCTGGACGGCTTCCGAGCCGCGCTGGACCATGCCGGCGTTCCGTTCGACGGCAGCCTCGAACGACGCGGAGTCTTCAGCTTCGAGGACGGCCGTGACCTCGGCCGTGAATTGCTGACCCTGGCCGAACCGCCCACCGCCGTCGTCTGCGGCAACGACCTCCAGGCGCTCGGCGTCTATGCGGCGGCCCACGAGGCCGGTCTGCGAATCCCCGACGACCTCAGCGTCGTCGGCTTCGACGACGTGGACCAGGCGACCTGGACCACGCCACCGCTCACCACGGTGCGACAGCCGTTCAGCGAGATCGGGGCCACCGCTGCCCGGCTCGCGTTGGCGCTGGCCGACGGCCATTCCCTGCCCCAGGAGCGGTACGAGCTCGGCACCGCGCTGGTCGTGCGGGGCAGCACCGGGCCGCCCGGTTCCCGGCGGCCGGACGCCGCCCTCCGCCCGTGAGCCGCAGAGTTCTCTTGGCGGCCATGTCGAGAAACGGCGCGCGGCTCCGTCCCTGACCGAGCCCCCCACCATCGCCGAATGACCTCGGCGATGAACGACGCACTGCTCCGGAGCCTCACGCCGGGCGTGCTCGGCGTCCTCGTCCGCCGCGGAGCTGACTTCGCGGCGGCCGAGGACGCCGTGCAGGACGCGCTGGTCGAGGCCATCCGCGTCTGGCCGGCCGACCCGCCGCGGGACCCGAAGGGCTGGCTGATCACCATGGCCTGGCGCCGGTTCCTCGACACCACGAGGGCGGACGCTGCCCGTCGCCGTCGTGAGGACCTGGTCGACTCCGAGCCGGCGCCGGGGCCCACGCCGGCGGTGGACGACAACCTCCAGCTCTACTTTCTCTGCGCCCACCCGTCGCTGACGCCGTCGTCCGCCGTCGCGCTCACGTTACGCGCCGTCGGCGGGCTGACCACCCGTCAGATCGCCGACGCCTACCTGGTGCCCGAGGCGACCATGGCGCAACGCATCAGCCGGGCCAAACGCACCGTCTCCACCGTGCGGTTCGACCAGCCCGGCGACGTCGCCACCGTGTTGCGCGTCCTCTATCTGGTCTTCAACGAGGGCTACACCGGCGACGTCGACCTCGCGGCCGAGGCCATCCGGCTCACCCGGCAGCTCGCGGCCGCCATCGACCATCCCGAGGTGGCGGGGCTGCTCGCCCTCATGCTGCTGCACCACGCCCGCCGCGCCAGCCGGACCGCGTCCGACGGCAGCCTGGTGCCGCTCGCCGGGCAGGACCGCAGCCGGTGGGACACCGCCGTCATCGCCGAGGGTGTCGACATCCTCCAGGCGGCCCTCGCCCGCGACCGGCTGGGCGATTTTCAGGCCCAGGCCGCCATCGCGGCGCTGCACGCCGACGCGCCCACCGCCGAGGAGACCGACTGGGTGCAGCTCGTCGAGTGGTACGACGAGCTGGCACGCCTGACCGACAGCCCGGTCGTCCGGCTCAACCGCGCGGTGGCCGTGGGTGAGGCCGACGGCGCCCGGGCCGGCCTGGCGGCGCTCGCGGTGCTGGACGACTCGCTGCCCCGTCACACGGCGGTGGCGGCGTACCTGCACGAGCGCGACGGCCAGCTCGCGACGGCGGCACGCCTGTACGTCGAGGCGGCCCACCAGGCCCCCAACCTCGCCGAACGCGACCACCTGACACGCCAGGCCGCCCGCCGGCAGCGGTGACGGCTCCCGCCCGACGTCGGCAACGCCCCCGTCACACGCCTGTCGCCGGCGGCGACGGCGCGGACCACCGGGCACCGGTCATCCGGACCAGCCTCGACTGCCGGCCCCGCCGCCGTCGCATGGCGGAGCCGGCGCGAACGATCGTGCTCGGTCAGCTGTTCAGAGTGGCGAGCAGCGCGCTGCTCATGCCCTGCTCACCGCGCGCGTTCGGGTGGAAGGGCGCGGCCGAGTTCTGCGGCACCAACCCCTCGACCCATCGGGTGCCGCTGCCCTTGCACGCGTCCCGACCGATCGACGGCGTGTAGACGTCGGCGTAGGTGGCGCCGTTCGCCCCGGCGGCGCTGGCCAGCATGGCGTTGAGCGACTTCTCGATACCGCGCAGGTACGGCACGTCCTGGTAGGCGATCGGGACGACGGGCCAGCAGCCGTATCCGCTGTCGGGCAGGATCGCCGGATATCCGAGCACCACGATCCGCGCGCTCGGCGCGGCCCGACGGATCGCCTGCAGCGTGGTCGTCACCTTCGGCACGGTGGCCGCGATCCGAGCCTGTAGCTGGTCGGTGCCGCCGGCGGTGTACCGGTTCTTGCACGGTGAGCCGAGCGGACTGCTGAGGCTCGCCTCGGCGCATTCGCTGATGATGCCGGAGAAGCCGATGTCGTTGCCGCCGATCTGCACCGTCACCAGCGCCGTGCTCGACGTGACCGCGTTGAGCTGCGGTGGCACGTTGATGCCCAGTTCGCCGCTGCCGCCGTAGAGGATGTCGTCGGTCGTGGCGCCGGAGCAGCTCACGTCAGCGAACGACGTCGAGCCGGCGGACGCGGCCACCAGCGAGGGATAGTTGCGGTTGGACCGGAGGCAGTTGAGGTCGACCTGGGTGGGGATCAGCGGACCGGCGGTGTACGAGTCGCCCAGCGCGACGTAGCGGCCGGTGGGGACCGCGGCGCTGGCGGGTGTGGCGACGGCGAGCAGCACACCGGCGGTGGCCGCGGCGAGCGCGGCGAGTCGGGTGGCTGCCCGCAGGAGCGGCAGGCGGGGACGGGGCATGACGCCTCCCAGGGGAGATCGCGGTGGTGATGGTGGTGCCGAGATCCTGTCGCCGCCCGACGAGTGGCGTCAATATAGACGACCCTCACTAAATACCTTCCCACGATGTGGGTCAGGGGGGCTGTGCGACAGGCTCCGACCCTTCGAGGTCCGCGCCGGATGCCGGCGGCGTTGACGTCATATGTCGTACGGGTTAAATTGGCAGTGATCTATATCCCTGGCTCCTGTGGACCGGCAGCCGGCCCTCGCCGCCAACCACCCGGAGGAGTGCACGTGCTCAGACGAAGAATCGCCCTACTGCTCCCCGCGCTCCTCGCGGCCGCCCTCGGCACCGCGGTGGTCAGCGGCGCGGTGGTGCTCACCACCACCCGACCCGCGCAGGCGTTGGAGAACGGGCTGGCCCGCACGCCACAGATGGGCTGGAACGACTGGAACGCGTTCGGGTGCAACGTCAACGAGACGCTCATCCGGCAGACGGCCGACGCGCTGGTCTCCAGCGGCATGGCCGCGGCCGGATACCGCTACGTCAACATCGACGACTGCTGGTCCACCAAACAGCGCAATGCCAGCGGCGACCTGGTCGCCGATCCGCAGAAGTTCCCGAGCGGCATCAAGGCTCTCGCCGACTACGTCCACGACAAGGGCCTCAAGCTGGGCATCTACTCCTCGGCCGGGACCCTCACCTGCGCCGGGTACCCGGCCAGCATCAACTACGAGCAACGCGACGCCAACCTCTGGGCATCCTGGGGGATCGACTACCTCAAGTACGACAACTGCGGCGACCACCTCGGTCGGAGCGCGCAGCAGCGCTACACCGCCATGCGGGACGCGCTCGCGGCCACCAACCGGCCGATCCTCTACAGCCTGTGCAGTTGGGGACAGGACAGCGTCTGGACCTGGGGCGCGGGGGTGGGCAACTCCTGGCGTACCACCGGCGACATCGGTGGGAACTGGAACTCCATCATGAGCATCCTCGACCAGCAGGTCGGCAAGGAGTCGTACGCCCGACCCGGCGCGTGGAACGACCCGGACATGCTGGAGGTCGGCAACGGCCCCACCGACACCGAGTCCCGGGCCCACTTCAGCCTGTGGGCGTTGCTGAACGCCCCGCTGCTGGCGGGCAACGACATCCGCACCATGTCGGCGGCCACCCGCACGATCCTGACCAACACCGACGTGATCGCCGTCAACCAGGACTGGGGCGGTCAGCAGGGCCGCAAGATCAGTGACTCCGGCGACCTGGAGGTCTGGCGCAAGCCGATGTCCACCGGCGGGGTGGCCACCGTGCTGCTCAACCGCGGCAGCGGCACGACCACGATCTCCACCACGGCCAGCGCGCTCGGGCTCGGCAGCGCCGGCTCGTACGCCGTACGTGACCTGTGGTCCCACACGACCGCGACGTCCACCGGCACGATCAGCGCGTCGGTGCCGGCGCACGGCGCCGCCATGTTCCTGGTCACCGGCGGCGGCACTCCCCCACCGAGCACTCCCCCACCGAGCACGACGTCGACGATCCGCAGCACGTCCGCCGGCCGGTGCCTGGACGTCAACGGCGCGTCCCAGACCAACGGCGCCACGACCATCATCTGGGACTGCCACGGCCAGGCCAATCAGTCCTGGACCTCGACCAGCGCTCAGGAGCTGCGGGTCTACGGAGGCAAGTGCCTCGACGTCTACAACGCCGGCACCGCCAACGGAACATCGGTGATCATCTGGGACTGTCACGGCCAGGCGAACCAACAGTGGCGCTTCAACGCCGACGGCTCGATCACGGCGGTCGCCTCGGGCCGCTGCCTGGACCTGGTGGGCAACGGTACGGCGAATGGCACACGCACCCAGATCTGGGACTGCAACGGCGCAGCCAGCCAGCGGTGGAGCCGCAGTTGAGCGACCCGCCCCGGTAGGCGGGGCCGGCCGGGCGCGGTCGCGGGCACCAACCCGCGTGTCGCCCGGCCGGCGCACGCCGCTCCATGCTCACCCCTGCGGCACGCGGGGAACGTCCGGCGCATAACATTGCCACGGTTCGGGGCGGCTCTGCTGAAACGAGGCGACATGCGTTGGCTCCAGCGGTTGCTGGGCGGCGGGCGGGTCCAGCTCGACCCGGGGCGGCAGCAGGCGCTGCTGCGAGACCTCCAGCACGGATACGGCGCGCACTCCCGGAACCCGTTTCCAGCGCAGGTCGAAGCGGCCACCGGAATGCTGGGCGGCGACGACGGCCTGGTGGTGGCGGCCCGGATTCTGAGCCAGGTCGCCGACGAGGCACACGTGGATCTGCGGGCGCAGGCGCAGGACATCCACCGGCGGACGGGCCGGCGGCTCCTGGTGCACCGGCGCAACTACCGGCCGCTGTGGATGGAGGCCGGTCCCGGCCTGCGGTGGCCGCTGTTCGCGTTGCCGTGCGGCTTCCACCCGTACGCCCAGGTGGCCGCCGCCGTCGCGGTGGTCGGCGGCCGGGCGGCCCGGCTCGATCGGGTGACCGACCCGAACCCGCTGGTGACCCATGTGTTCGAGGTGCTCGACCTCACCACCGCCGGCTGGGAGTACGGCCGGGTGCGGGTGGACACCGACGCCGCCGCCTTCGTCGATCGACTGATCACGAGCGCCGCGCAGATCCTCGCGGCGATGGACGACCCGCCCCGGTTGCCACCTCCGATCCGTGCGCTGATGCGTCGCAACAACACAGTGGACGTGCACGATCCGGCCGGCCCGCGCGCGGTGGGACGGATCAACCTGGGCGCGCGGATGCGGGAACAGCTGCTGGCCTGACCAGGGCGGGCCGAGGACCCTAGGCGGGCTCAGGACCCTAGGCGGGCGTTGACCCTAGGCGCGGGCGTTCGTGGCCAGGAAGGCGAGCAGCAGGGCCGCCGTCTCGTCGGGGTACTGCACGTGCGGGTAGTGACCCGCGCCCTCGATGACCTCGAGGCGACCCAACCCGGCCGGCAGCGCGGCCACGATCGCCTCCCCCTCGGCTCGCGGGTCGGCCCAGTCCGGGTCGAGCGATCCCTCGACGATCAGGGCCGGGCAGCGGACGTTACCCAGCTGCGCCCCGGCGTCGACCGGCGCCGACTGGCCCATCTTGCGCATCGCCGCCATCCGGCCGGGCTCGCGCATCATGGCGTCGATCCGGGCCGTGCGAGCGGCCCAGTCGGCCGGCTTTTTCGCCGGGTAGGCGATGTCGAGGTAACTGCGCCAGAGGGGCACGCTGCCCAGCAGGCCGGTGCCGAGCAGCCGGGCCATGCCCTTGCGGTAGCGGGCGACCCGCAGGTCGCCCAGCTTGATCGACTGCTTGCGGGTGAAGGGGGTCAGTTCGACGATGCCGGTGATCAGCTCGGGCGCCTGGGCGGCGGCGATGGTGGCGGCCCCGCCGGAGATCGAGTGGCCGACCAACACGGCCGGACCGCCGAGGTGGCGGATCACCGCGAGCAGATCGCCGGCGATGTCGGTGCGGCTGTAGGAGGGCCACTGCGCGCTCGACTCGCCGCAACCCCGCAGGTCGACGGCGGTCACCCGGTAGCCGGCGGCCACCAGGCGCGGCACGACGAAGCGGTACGCCTCGCGGCTGTCACCCATGCCGTGGGCGAGAACGACGAGCGGCCCGGAGGCACCGGTCACCTCGTACGCCAGGGTGCCGCCATCGACGGTCAGGTACTCGGTCATGGGATCCTCCATGCTCGGCTAATTGCGTTAGCTTTAAGCTAACGCAATTAGCCAGACGTGTCAAGCCTGATCACCTTCGCCACGTCACCGAGGTCGTCGTTCAGTTGGTGATCGCGCCCCGGCAGCCGGTACACCCGCGCCTGCGGGAGCACGCCCGCGTACAGGTCCGCGTGCGACGGCGGCGCCGTCTCGTCCTGGAGCCCGTGAAACACCCGCACCGGTACGCCACGCGGCAGCCGGGCACCGAGGTCGTGCGGCAGCTCGAACTCGTCGCCGGGCCAGCCGCCCGCGCCGACGAACGGGGCGGCGATCAGCACGATCATCGCGAGCTCCCGCTCGGGTGGCCGCTCGGCGAGCGCGTGGACGAGGATCGCCCCGCCCACCGAATGGCCCACGACGACGGCGCCGTCGTCCAGTGCCGCGATCTCCCGCCGGATGGCGGCGCTCCAGGTGGCGTAGCTCGGGTCGCCCTCGTCGGGCATCCGCGGGTAACGAACCTCGTACGAGTCCCCGAGCTCGCACCGCAGGCTGTCGACCAACCTGTTGTCCCACTCGTCGTGCGTGCCGGCGCCAGCGCCCTGAACGAACAGGATCTGCGCGGTCGCTGCCATGACGATCTCCTCTCGCGTGCTCGCCCGGTCGGGTTCGACACCCGGTGCAGCGTCGACGCGGCGCCGTGCGCCGGCGACGGGGTGCGCCGCGCTGCCGCGGGGCGCTTCGACGGGGATCGTGCGGCGCGTGGAGGGCCGGCGGGGACGTGCCGGACGGCCTGCCGCGAGGGCGGAACCAGGCGCGAATCAGCGGAACGATTTCATTCACAGCGGGAAGAACACCACTGCTATCCGCTCCCACTTTAACGTATATCGCAACGGGGGTCTTGCCGCAAGACCCGGGTCTTGCCGCAGAATCGTCCGCCGGACACTGGAATGGACGAAGAAACGGGGCGCGATGATCGACCAGTATGTGCGAGATCTCGACGAGGTCGACGAGACGCAGGTCGCGATCGTCGGCGGCAAGGGCGCCCGTCTGGGGGCGTTGTCGCGGATCGACGGCATCCGCGTACCGGCTGGCTTCTGCGTGACGACGGACGCCTTCCGACGGGTCATGGCCGAGGTGCCCTCGATCGACGATCAGCTCGACCACCTGTCGCGCCTGAAGCCGGACGACCGGGAGGCGGTCCGCGACCTCAGCGCTGAGATCCGCCGGGCCATCGAAGGGGTCGCCCTGCCCGACGACGTGGCGGCGGCCATCAGCCGGGCGCTCAGCCAGCACGGCGAGGAAGCTGCCTACGCCGTCCGATCCAGCGCCACGGCGGAGGACCTGGCGACGGCCTCCTTCGCGGGCCAGCAGGACACGTACCTGAACGTCAGGGGTCCGGCGGCGATTCGCACGCACGTCAGCCGGTGCTGGGCCTCGCTCTTCACCGAGCGGGCGGTCACCTACCGTCAGCGCAACGGCATCGACCATCGGGCGGTCCACCTGGCCGTTGTCGTGCAGAAGATGGTGTTTCCACAGGCGGCCGGCGTCCTCTTCACGGCCGACCCCGTCACGTCCAACCGGAAGGTCGCGTCCGTGGAGGCCAGCTTCGGCCTCGGCGAGGCCCTGGTCTCCGGGCTGGTGAACCCGGACTCCTACCGGGTGCGCGACGGCGCGATCATCAACCGGACGATCGCCAGAAAGCGTCTCGCCATCGAGGCGCTGCCGGCCGGCGGGACCACGAGGCAGGCGATCAGCCCGGAACGACAGGAGCAGCCGGCGCTGACGGACGCGCAGGTCCTGCGGCTGGTGGACGTGGGCCGGCGGATCGAAGCGCACTTCGGCCACCCGCAGGACATCGAATGGTGCCTGGTCGACGGTGACGTCGAGATCGTGCAGAGCCGGCCGATCACGACGCTGTTCCCCGTCCCGGCGGCCCAGGACCGGGAGAACCACGTCTACCTCTCCGTCGGGCATCAGCAGATGATGACCGACGCCATGAAGCCGTTGGGGCTCTCCATGTGGCAGCTGACGGCCATGGCGCCGATGCACGAGGCCGGCGGGAGGTTGTTCGTCGACGCCACCCGGCTGCTGGCAGCGCCCGCGAGCCGTGCCGGCTTCCTCCGCATGGCGGATAGGTCCGATCCGTTGACCAGGGACGCGCTGGAGACCGTCCTCGCCCGCCCCGACTTCGTTCCGACGCTCCCGGACGGCGGTCCCAGCGGCCCGCCCGTCGGCGGCACGCCCGCCCCGATCGAGAACGACCCGGCGATCGTCACCGAGCTGATCGAGCGCAGCGAGGCGTCTCTCGCCGCCCTGCGGCACGACATCGCGACGGTGACGGGGACGGCGCTGTTCGACTTCCTGCCCAAGGCGTTCGAGGAGCACAAGCGGATCCTCAGTGACCCCTTGAGCATGCAGGCGATCATGGCGGGGATGGAGGCCACCTGGTGGCTCAACGAGCAGCTGTCCGAATGGCTGGGCGAGAAGAACGCCGCCGACACCCTCACGCTGTCCGCCCCGGGCAACATCACGTCGGAGATGGGCCTGGCACTGCTCGACGTCGCGGACGTCATCCGACCGCATCCGGAGGTGGTGGCCTTCCTGCGGGACGTCGAGGACGACGGCTTCCTCGACGAGCTGCCGAGGCTCGCGGGCGGGACCGAGGCGCGCGACGCCATCCGGGCCTACCTCGACCGGTACGGCATGCGGTGCGTTGGCGAGATCGACATCACCAGACCGCGTTGGAGCGAACGCCCCACCACGCTCGTACCCTTGATCCTCGACAACATCAGGCTCCTCGGACCGGGCGCCGCCGGGCGGCGCTTCGCGCAGGGGCTTCAGGAGGCGCAGCAGAAGCGCGAGGAGCTGCTGGAGCGGCTGCGGGCCCTGCCGGACGGGGACCGGAAGGCCGACGAGACCACGCGGATGATCGACCGGGTCCGCACCTTCATCGGGTACCGGGAGTATCCGAAGTACGCCATCATCAGCCGCTACTTCGTCTACAAGCAGGCCCTGCTTCCGGAGGCCGAGCGCCTCGTGCGGGACGGCGTGCTCCGCGAGAGGGACGACATCTTCTATCTGACCTTCTCCGAGCTGCGCGACGTCGTGCGGACGCACCAGGTCGACGACCACCTCATCCAGCGGCGGAGGGACGCGTTCCGCTGGCACCGGACGCTCACGCCGCCCCGGGTGCTCACCTCCGAGGGTGAGGCCATCGCCGGGTCGTACCGGCGCGACAATGTGCCGGCCGGCGCGCTGGCCGGCCTCCCGGTCTCCGGCGGGATCGTCGAGGGCCGAGCCCGCGTCCTGCTGGACATCGCCGAGGCCGAGCTGGAACCCGGCGACATCCTGGTCACCTCCTACACGGACCCGAGCTGGTCACCCCTGTTCGTCGCGGTCCAGGGCCTGGTGACGGAGGTGGGCGGCCTCATGACCCACGGGGCGGTCATCGCCCGGGAGTACGGCCTGCCCGCCGTCGTCGGGGTGGCGGACGCGACCAGGCTGATCCGCGACGGGCAGCGGATCCGGGTGCACGGCACCGACGGGTACATCGAGATCCTGTCACCGCCGAACGACGCCGACACCCGCGCTCAGTTGTAGGGCATCGTCGGGAACCAGCCGTAGCCGAACATCGCCGGCACCCGGACGGTCCAGTAGACGAGGGTGAAGACGCCCAGCGCGAGCAGCAGCGACCCGGTGACCGCGAGGGTGCGTGCCGGTCGCGCGGACAGCCAGCGGATCAGCCCTCCGCGGGTGGCGAGGACGACGAGTGCGAACAGGATGCCCACGATCGCGATGTTGCCCAGCGACTGCAACACGAAGGCGGCTGACCCGTACAGGGGGTTTCCGTTGTCGGCGGCCCACTGGAAGAGCTTGTGGAACAACGGGTACGGCCGGCCGATCAGGAAGGCGCCGACCAGCATGCCGAGCACGAAGACGCGGGCGAACGGGCGGCGCGCGAACGGATCGGGGACCTTGTCGAGGGCCGCGAGACCGAGGTAGATGAACGCGAGACCGATCAGACCGAAGACCACCACCGACTGCACGAGTCGTACGGGCATGCCACCGGCGGTCGTCGCCGTCGACAGCTGCGGCAGCGAGTCGCCGAGCAGGACTCCGACGAAGCCGTACGTGGCGGAGACGACGACCATGCCCAGCGCCAGCAGGCCCACCGGCCGGAGCATGAAGCGCAGCCCCGCCGCCGGTGTGCCGCCGGCGCCGGCGTGTGTCATCGGCCCGATCGAGGCGGCCATGGCGATGTTGCAGGCCGTGAACGTGCCCGCCAGGCCCGAGACGAACGCGAACAGCAGGCCCGCCGCGGTGCCGCCGATCGCGGTCGCCTTCGCGTCGTGGCCCAGCAGGGTGTTGGCGACGTTGTCGCCGATCGTCTGGTCGACGAACTGGTACGACCAGAGCAGGGACAGCGCGATTCCCGCGAGCACACTGCCCACGATCAGCGCGCCGCGCCGGTCCGAGCGTGCCGGCGTCGGGGTGGCCGCGTTCGGCACGGCAGGTCGTTGGGTGGCGGTCATGACAGCCTCTCTCGAATTCTGCGACGGCAGGATGCGCTGACTGGCTCTCCGTCCGTGGCCCGGCCGGGCCGTCCTCGCACTGCGGATCTCCGCCTGGGAGGACTGCCGGCCGGGCCACGCGGATCGACAGGGTCAGCGGGCGATCGGCAGCTCCACCGCCGCTGGCGGTGGCACCGGCTGCACCGCGGTGCGGGCGCCCCGCCGCTCGGCGAGCCACCTGCCCCACCAGAACAGACCCCGTGCCAGGCACACGATCGTGACCGCGAAGAACAGGGTGTAGACGACGTTGAACAGCATCAGGACGCCGTACACCATGGCCACCGAGGCGCCGAACATGAACTGGAAGCGAGGCTTGGAGGGCGTGGTGCCCGGATCGGTGATCATGTAGTTGGTGAACAGCACGAACGCCACCCCGGTCATGATGCTCAGCGCCGACCAGAGCTGTACGTCCCAGACGAAGTGCCGGATCAGGGCCTGGATGACGAAGCCGCCGACCCAGCCCACGATCAGCGCGACCTTCTTCGTGAGCATCGCGTTGAGGATCGTGCCCGCGGTGAGCACCACCATCGGGATGAACATCCGGAAGACGTCGGGCACGTTCTCCGTGAAGTGGTACGGCGGCGCGACGTTGACCCAGGAGAACGCGAGCAGCGTGATGGTGATGCCGAAGTTCGACGGGTTCATGAAGTGCCGCATGCGTCCGGCGATCGGGGCCTGCAGCACCGCCTTCTGACCGACGGCCACGACCACGGCGAAGGCGATCGGCCAGAACAGGTCGTTGGCGTACAGCAGCATGTTCGCGGCGAGCGCGGTGATGTGGGTCGGCAGCAGGAACGTGTAGACGCCCCACGCGCCGTTGCCGCTGTAGGCCGGTCGGCGACCCAGGGAACGGGCGGCGACCGCCTCGATCGCGAGCTCGACCGTGTACCCGATCGCCAGGGCGAACAGCGGCCAGGTCCAGGGCTGCTCGAACCCGAGCACCGTGTAGCCGAGCACGTTGAGGATGGACATGGAGATGGCAAAGTTCCGCAGGGCCAGGTAGCGGGGGTCGCGCTTGTCGACCCGGGGTACGGGCGGTCGCCGGTCGACGCCGGCCCGGGCCCGGTCCGGCCCGCTGCCGTTGCGGGTCGCGTCGGCGACCTCGGCCGTGGTGGTCACGCCCACCGGGGCGCGTTTGACGTCCGTCATGGTGTGGTCAGCTCCTGGGCTCGGTCGGTGAGCGTGAGGTCGTGCCATCCGGCGGAGAGGGGCAGGGTCTGCTGATGCTGGACACCGTCGAGGTCGCGCCAGCTCAGATCGACGGTGACGGGCGCGCTGCCCTGGTCACCGAGGCCGAAGAACAGGTCGAAGCTGCGCTTGCCCGAGTGCCCGCCGCCGCCGTCGAGCTGGGCGAGCTGGGTGCGGCCGTCGGCTGTGGTCACCCGAGCCTGCGCGCCGTACGCCGGGGTGCGGGCATCGTTGCCCGTGGCGGCGCCGAGCGCGGGCCGGTGCAGCCGCAGCCCGAGGAAGTCGCCGACCTGCGCCTTGGTGTTGTGGTAGTAGGCGGGCGGTCCCCACTGGCGTGCCACCGCGAAGTCCTGGCGGCCGTCGCCGTCGGTGTCACCCACGGCGACACCGCGGGTCGGGGTCCGGTCGTCGAGTCCGAGCTGCGGGCTCAGATCGACGTAGCGGCCGTTGTCCTCCGGTGCCCAGAACGCCAGCGCGTTCGAGCCGGCGATGTCGTCGCCCGGCTGCGCGTTGGGCCACATGTCCGGCTCCCGCAGCATCAGGTCGTTGCTGGCGGCCAACTCCTGCAGCCAGTTGAACCGGTTGACCGTGCCCTTGACGAAGCCGCACGACTGCACCACGACGAGCCGTCCGCTGTTGTCGAAGTCGGCCATCTTGACGTCCCAGCCCCAGCCGACCCAGGCGAGGTTCTTCGCCGATGCCTTGTTCTCGAAGGGAGCGATGCCCTTCGAGAGCCGTTCCCGCGCCTCCTGGGGGTTGGCCGCGGTGTTCTGCCAGACGAAGTTGCTCTCCTCCAGCCCCCACGACTCGGTGATGTTGCTGACGAAGGCGTCGAACCGGCCGCTGCCGCGCAGATCGGCGAAGTCGACGGCCATCCCCTTGAACGAGTCGTGACCCACGACCAGCGACTTGGGGTCCAGCGGGCCGCGACGCCCCTCCGCCAGCGCGAACCTGATCCGGCCGGGGGCCGACACGTTGTGGAAGAAGCGGTCGTTGCCGAAGTCGTTGGCGAGGTACAGCTCGGGCAGCAGATCCCCGTCGAGGTCGGCGGAGGCCGACGCGAGCGTCCATCCGGTGGCGTACCGGGGGTCGATCGCGCTCTGCTCCTCGTAGGTGACGCTCGGCTCGGCGCCGGTGGTGGCCGCGGTCCAGCGCAGGATGTGCGCCCCGCCAGCGTTCTGCGCGCGGGACATGGAGTGGTTCATCTGCACGTTCGGCAGGCCCTGTGCGTCGAGCACCTGGGAGTCCGGGAAGTAGTTGAAGATCCCGATGTCGGGCCGGCCGTCGCCGTCGAAATCCGCGACCGCTGTGGCGTTGGTGTTCCACAGCGGCCCCCGGTAGCGGCCGTCGGTGGTCTGCTGCTGCGGGATCAGCTCGACCGGGTGGTACGACGCGAGGCTCAGGCTCGCCGCGTTTCCGGTCTGCAGGAACACGACCGGGGTCCGTCCCCAGTAGACGACCAGCAGATCCGTCCGGCCGTCGACGTTGAAGTCGCCGGGTGTGCAGCCCATCGGGGCGATCGCCGGTCCCATCGGCAACGGCGCCGGGTCCAGCACGAACGGCGCGTAGCGGGCGCCACCGCCGGGCGCCGGAGTCACGATGGCGCTGTCGCTGCGGGGGTCGACGAGGCAGAGGTCGTTGGCGCCGCCCTGCCCGTCGAGGTCGTTGACCGCCACTCCGGCGCCGACCGACGAGATCCAGGACCGGATGTGCTCGTATTTCGGGTTCACCGTCCGGATCGTGCGCTGCGGCAGACCCGGCGGCAGGGCGATGGGCAGTTCGGTGAACGCGAACTGCGACGCCATCGCGCGCCGGTCCGCCGCGGATGCGGACGGCAGCCGCGAGATCGTGAACAGCCCCGCGACGAGTACCAGGACGAAGACGACGGGAATGAGTCTGCGCAGCGGACCCACTGGTTTCGGTGGCAACGATCCCCCTCGGGTGGTGCCCGACCCGGCCGGGTCGGGCGTTCGGGTGGTGCGGTCGTGGGTGACAGCGGTCCGCGGTCACCCGGCGGTGTCCTCAGTCCGCCGGACGCACGGTCATCGGCAGGCCGCCGCGTATGCGCAGCGACAACATCGGCTCGGGTACGACGTGGTGCGTGGCGACAGTCGTGAGCGTCAGGTCCCGGGCCAGTACGGCGAGGACGAATGCGGCCTCCATCAGGCCCAGGTGGTTCCCGACGCAGAACCGCGGCCCCGCGCCGAACGGGATGTAGGCGTACCGCGGGCGGTCGGTGGTGCGGGCCGGGTCGAAGCGCTCCGGATCGAAGCGTTCGGGCTGGTCCCAGAAGTCCGGGTGCCGGTGCAGCGTGTAGGGGCAGACCAGCACGTCGGCGCCCGCCGGCACCGCGTACCCGCCCACCACGTCGGCGGCGAGCGCCTTGCGGGGCAGGATCCACACCGGCGGGTACAGCCGCACCACCTCGTCGATGACCATCGCGGTGTACCGCAGCCGGCCCAGGTCGTCGAAGGTCGGCAGCCGGTCGCCCAGCACCGCGATCGCCTCTTCCCGCAGCCGGTGGCGCACCTCGGGATGCCTGTCGAGCAGGTAGAGCGCCCAGCTCAGCGTGCTGGCGGTGGTCTCGTGCCCGGCGAGCAGCAGGGTCACGAGCTCGTCGCGCAGCCGCTGCCGTCCGACCCGGGGGTCGGGCTCGGCCCGGGCCGACACGATGAGCCGCGACAGCACGTCGTCGCGGTCACCGGTGTGGCTCCCGCGCTCGGCGACGAGCTGGTCGACGATCGTCTGCAGACGGCGGCGGGCACGCCGGAACCGCACCTGCCGCGGCAGCGGCACCCAGGGCGGCACGGCGCTCAACGACGCGAGCTCGAACATGGCCTGGTCCTGCACCACGGCGAAGTCGCGCCCGATCGACGGGAACCTCCCGAGGTCGGTGTCGAGCAGCGTGCGCCCGAGCACGCCGAGGGTCAGACCCGTCATCTCCTGGAGCACGTCCACCGGGCCGTGGCGGCCGAGCGTCCGCAGCCGGCCGACGAGGGCCGCCGCCTCCTCGGCGACGATGCCGGCCTGCTGGGCGATGCGCCGGCTCTGGAACGCCGGCTGCGCCACCCTGCGCTGCTTGCGCCACAGCTCACCCTCGCTGGTCAGCAACCCGTCGCCGAGCGCTCGGCGGGCGTGCACCAGACCGATGCCCTTGTGGTAGTTGGCCGCGTTGTCGGCGAGCACGTGCTTGGCGTGGTCGGGGTGGTTGAAGAAGTAGAGCTCCTTCGGACCGACCGGCAGCAGCGCGACGTCGCCGTAGCGGGCGGCCGCCGACGTCATCATGCCGAGGCGGTCGCGGCCCATCGTGATGAGCATGCTGACGGCCGACGCGCGCGACGGACCGGGAAGGGACGGCGCCGACCGGGTGACGGCGGTCATGACGTCACCACCGCCGACGGCGTCCTCTCGAGCCGACGGAACCGGCCACCGAGGAACACGAGGGCCTCGCCGTCGCCGTCGTCGTGCCGGCGCATCCCGCACGGACGGCCCAGGAAGATCGTGTGATCTCCCCCGTCGTACGACCGCCAGAGCTCGCACTCGATGTGGGCGGCAGCGCCGCCGAGCAACGGCGCCGCCGTCCGCGCGCCCGGCCGCCACTCGGCGAACTCGAACTGCTCCTGTCCGAGCGGGCGGCGTCGGTCGGCGTAGTAGCGCGCCACCGCCTCCTGATCGGCGGCCAGCACGGAGACGCCGAACGCGCCGGCCCGGCTGAGCGCCTGGTGCATGAGGGCGGCCCGGCCGACACACACCAGGATCAGCGGCGGATCGAGGGACACCGCGCTGAACGAGTTCGCGGTCATGGCGTGCGGCTCGTCCCCGCCGACGCTGACCACCGTGACACCGGTGGCGAAGGTCCCGCAGACGCGGCGCATCAGCACCGGGTCCGTCAACTCTTCCGTACCGAAGGTCGTCATCGCCGGACCCCGGCGGCGGCGTAGGGTTCCAGAGCGCGTTCGAGCGCTTCCGGGACCCGGGTGGGAACGGTCCGGTTGTTCGGGCCGCGCATGCAGGCGACGCGCTGGGCGCCGCGGGCGACGAGTGTCTCGCCCGCCGGTCCGGTACGCACATAGTCGAAGCCGAACTCGAGCTGCGTCTGGGCCAGTTCGAGCAGTCGCATCCGGACGGCGATCTCGTCGAACGCGGTGATCTCGGCGAAGAACTCACACTCGACCTTGAGCGTGAACAGCTTGAGGTCGTCCTGCAGGTCGGCGAGGACTGCCGGCGCCCGGTCCTTCAGGAACATCTCCCGGCAGCGGCCCTGCCACCGCAGGTAGTTGACGTAGTAGACGTTGCCGACGATGTTCGTCTCCTCGAACCCGACGGTGTGCCGCAGCTCGTAGTAGCTCTCCATGCTCATCCCTCCGCACCGGCCAGAACAGTGATGACGACTCGTCCGTCGCTGCCGCGCAGGCTCGTGACGAACGAGGCGGCCCGAGCGCCGCCGGCGGCGAAGAGCACCCAGCCGGGACGGGCCGTACCGCCCAGGACGAGTGGGCCGCGCATCGGCAGGCCGGCCTTCTGCATCGCCTCGACCGCGGTCCAGACCCGGGTCGAGGCGGTGTCGGCGTCCTCGCCCGAGTCGCCGGCCAACTGCTCGGCGAGCCCGGCGTGGGGGCCGAGCAGGCCCTTCCACTCCTCGGGGCTGCGCCGCGCCACGCTCTCGAGGTCGCAGCCCAGGACGCCCACCCCGGCGACGGCCAGCGTCACCCCGGCGCCGTGCGCGATCGAGACGGTGTGCTCCCCGGCGACCTCGGGCCGACCGTCCGGCCGGTAGGTGATCTCGACCGGCCGCCCGAGCGCCTGCCCGACGGCGCGGGCGCTGTCACGTCGGCGCGTGGCGGAGCGCTCGCCGGGCTCGGGTGCCGGGGCGTCGGGCTCGATGGCGACGGCGACGCCGGTGAGCCCGAGGTCTCCCAGCCCACGCTCCAGGTAGGGGCCGAGCAGCGGCGCCACCCACGGGCCGGCGCCGTCCTGCTTGCGGACCGCGCGCAGCCGCAGTCCCTCCCACCGCTCGACGGTCATCCCGGACTCCGTGCGCAGGGCGATGTCGTAGACGTACGTGTCGCCGTCGCGCTCGCGTTCGGTGGCGCAGTACCGCAGCTCACGGGCGGACGACAGCTTCTCCCCGCCGGGGTGGATGCGTTCCACACCGACGGGCAGCAGCGTGGCGTCCGGTACGCACACCTGGTTGCCGTGCATGAGCGCGTCGCGGACGCCGGGGTCGCCCAGCAGCAGCGTCGCGGAGACGTACGGGGCGAACCACGCCGTCGAGTCGTCGGCCTCCACGATCGCGTCCACGTGACGGGCGGCGGCCCGGTGGTACTGCCGGATCCGCTGGAACCGGCCGCCCTGGAACAGGGTGCCGCCGTACAGGTCGTCGAGCGGGGCGATCGAGGCCGGCGCGAGACCGTCCGGCACCTGGTCCGGAGGGCCGTCGGGCACCGTGTCGGCGCCGAGGCGCAGCCGGGCGGTGAAGTGATCGGCGGTGAAGCCGGTCTCCTCGCTGCGGATCGCCACCTCGATGACGTCGTCGTCGGTGACCAGGGCAGCCACCCGGATCCTCGTGTGCCCGTGGGGCGCGACGATGATGGGCCGCAGGAACTCCGCCCGCTCGATGACCGGGAGGACGTCGGCGCCGGAGAGGGCCGCGGCCACCTGCGCCATGGCCTCCATCCCGAAGACCGCGGGGAACAGCAGGTTGCCGTCCAGGTCATGATCTTCGAGGTAGCGGTCGGTGCCGACGTTGAGTTCCGTCTCCACCACGAGTTCGACCTGGTGGTAGCGGATCAGCGCGCGGTCGACGAAGCGCAGCAACGGCAGCGCCGGCTGGTGGTACCGGACTGTGTGGATGCCCTCGGTGCGGCCGCTGATCACCACCACGACCGGCGCGGTGGTGTCCGCGACCAGACGCCGCAAAATCGCGATGCCCTGGTCGGGGGTGATGGGCGTGACGCCCTCGCGGCTGAGCGACTCGACGACCGACAGCCGCTCCCCCATGCCGACGCCCGACCAGACCGACCACTCCAGGCATCGGGTGCGGCACTCGGGGTACGCCCGGGAGAAGGCCGTGGTCTCCTCGGCCAGCCAGTCGTTGGCGGTGGCGTAGTGCGCTTCGCCCCGCAGCCCCGCCCGGCCGATGATGCTGCCGAGCGTCACGAGCAGCCGGAGCCGGGGCTTCTCGACCGCGTCGAGCACCGCCCGCAGGCCGTCGACCTTCGGTGCCAGGGTGTGACGGAACGCGGCCGGGTCCAGGCTCGCCAGTCCGGCGGGTTCGTTGCGGCCGGCGCCGTGCAGAACACCGGTGATCGGCCCGAGTTCGGCGGAGAGGTCCCGCACCGCCTGCCGGACGGCGGCGGCATCGGTGACGTCGGCGCGGGCGTACCGCACGGTGACGCCGGCGGTGGCGATCCGGGCCAGGTTCGCGGCCAGTTCGGCGTCCTCGGCGGGGTCGGAACGGCCCAGCACCGCCAGGCTTGCGCCACTGTCGGTGGCCAGGGCGAGGGCGCACTCGGCAGTGATGCCCTTGCCCCCACCGGTCACCAGCAGCACGTCGTCCGCGCCGAGCGGGGCCTCCACCGTCGCGGGGCGTACCGGCAGCGCGCGGAGCGTCGGGACGCGCCGCACCCCGTCGTCGTAGTGCACCTCGGTGAAGCTGGTCGTCGCGGCGACCTCCCGCACCACCAGCTCCACCGCCGAGTCGCTGGCGGCCGGCAGGTGCACGACGGTGACCAGCACGGACGGCGCCTCAAGATGCAACGTCCGGGCGATGGCCGCCGCGCCCCGACCGTGCCCGACCAGGACGAAGCGGGTGCTGCCGGCGGCGAGGGCCTGCTGCGCTCCCCGCAGGGCCGGCTCCAGTTGCTCCTCGGTGCAGTCCGGTGGCAGGCAGACCAGAACGCCGCCACCGAGCCCGGCCTGTTCGAGCGCCGCGGCGAGGGTCGCGGCGAACGGGTGCTCCGCTGACGCGTGCGCGTGCCACGGACCGTTCGCGGCGGTGGCGTCGCCGGGAACCGCCGGCAACGGCACCTCGTCGAGGTCGAGCCGCCAGGGCCGCGCCCAGCCGGCCACACCCGCCACCACAGGCGTGGCGGTGGCGTCGCTGTCCCGGGCCGTACGCGCGAGGGTCTCCATCGTCGCCGCGAGTTCCCGGACGGTGGCGGTCGCGAAGTTGAGCGGCATCTGCGCCGGTGGCAGCTCCAGACGCTGTGCGAGCTGGTTGGCCACCTGGCCGATCGTGATCGAGCTCAGGTGCAGGTCGTCGAGCAGGCGGCTGTCCGGCCGGACGAGTTCGATCGGCAGCTCGGCGCGCTCGGCGGTGAGCCGCCGCATGAGGTCCTCGGTGGACTCCTCCCCCACCCCGACCGCATCGGCGGTGGTGGACGGCGGCGCCACGGCCGGCCCGCGCTCGATCGCCGCGCTGAGCTCCGGCGCCTGCTCGCAGGGGCTGGTCAGGAAGGAGAACGCGGCGCCGACCTCCAGCGGCCGCACGAACCGCCCGTCGAACAGCGCCGCCGGGGCCGGGGCCGCGCCGACGACGTACGCGGCGCCGGCGACCCGCAGCAGACTCGCGAGCGAGTCGTTGTCGGTGTCCACGGCGACCGCCGGGACGTCCGTGACCGTCGTGGCCAGCCCGGTTAGCACCCGCCCGGGCCCGACCTCGACGAACAGGTCGGTGTTCTTGGCGGCGAACGCGACGGCCTGGTTGAACAGGACCGGGTCGGTGATCTGGCGGCGCAGGAGGCCGCGCACGTCGGTGCCGGCGGGCAGCACCTCACCGGTGACTGTGGAGACGACCCGGGCGCCGACCTGGTGGAAGGTCTCGCCCGCGAGGGCGTCGGCGAACGTGTCCGCGGCCGGTGCGACCAGCGGGGAGTGGAAGGCGTGCGAGACCCGCAGCCGCGTCGCGCTCAGGCCGGCGGCCCGAGCCTTGTGGCAGACCGCCTCGATCGCGTCGACCGACCCGGAGACGACGGTGTGCTGGGGCCCGTTGTAGGCGGCCACGACCACCGGCAGCCCCGCGATGATCCCGTCTACCGTCTCGGGGGGCGCCCCGATGTCTGCCATCGTGCCGGCCTGGCTGTGCCCGGCCATGGTCCGGCCCCGGACGCCGGCGACGCGCAGGAGCGTGTCCTCGTCCATGACGCCGGCCCACTGCAGGGCCACGATCTCGCCGAGGCTGTGCCCGATCGCGGTGGACGCCTCGATGCCGAGCAGCGCCAGGGCGTGCTGCCCGGCCAGTGATCCGGCGACGATGCGCGGCTGGGCGACCTCGGTCGCGACGACGTCGCTGCCGGTGGGCAGCGCGGCGCGCAGGTAGACGTCCTCGACCTCGGCGAACCGCCGCCGCAGCGCGCCACCGCTGATGCCGCGTCCGGAACCCTGCCCCGGGAAGAGGAAGCTGATCCGGGCCGGGCCGCTGACGTGTCCGAGCAGGAACCGGCCGTCGGGGCGGATCAGTGTCGTCTCGCCGGATTCGACGGCCTCACCCGCCGCGGTCAGCAGCCGCTGCGCCTCCTCGGGTGAGGAGGCCACGACCGCGGCCCGGAACGGCCGGTCCTGCAGGTCGCGGTGGAGCGTCGCCGCGAGATCGCCCAACTCCGCGTACGAGATCGCGGACACGAAGGTGCCCAGCTCGGCGAGCCGAACAGCCAGTTCCGGCGCGGAGGCCGCGTCCACCAGCAGCAGCTCCGCGTCCTGGGCGGAGGCGGCCAGGGTACGGACGCGGCGATCCGGCACGGGCCGGCGCGGGCCGTGGCGTTCGAGCACGACGTGCGTGTTGATGCCGCCGAAGCCCATGGCGGTGATGCCGGCCCGCACCGGGACCGCGCTCGGCCACGCTTCGGCCTTGCGCAGGGTGCGCAGCCGGGCGCCGTCGGCGGTGAGAAGCTCGTGGGGGTCGACGGAGCCGACGCTCGGGGGAAGCACCTCGTGGTGCACGGCCATGGCGGCGCGGATGAAACCGGCCACCCCGGCGGCGGCCTTGGTGTGACCGATCATCCCCTTGACCGAGCCGATGACGGCCGGCGGCGCGTCGGGATTCGCCGTCTCGCGAGCGCTAGACAGCGCGGTGAGCTCGGTGGTGTCCCCGACCTTCGTGCCGGTGCCGTGACCCTCGAACAGCCCGACGGTGTCGATGCCGAAACCGGCCCGGTCGTACGCGCGGTGCAGGGCGAGTTGGTAGCCGTCGACCTCGGGCCGGGTGATGCCACCGCGGCCGTCGGACGAGACGCCCCAGCCGGCCACCGAGGCATAGATCCGGTGACCTGCCTCGGCGGCCTCGTCGGCGCGCATCAGGACCAGCATGCCGCAGCCCTCACCCGGCCAGAACCCGTTGGAGGCGCGGTCGTAGACCCGCATCTCGCCGCTGGCCAGGGCGCCGGTCTTCGCGAAGCCGATGACCTCGAACGGGTCGATGGACAGGTCGACACCGCCGGCGATCGCGACGTCCAGTTCTCCGTCGAGCAGTGCCCGGCACGCGGTCACCACGGACAGCAGCGAGGACGAGCAGGCGCCGTCGACGGTGTAGCCGCCACCCTTGAGATCGAAGTGGTTGCAGATGCGTCCGGCGATCGTGTTCGACAGGGCGCCGGCGAGCGTGTCCTCGTTCACCGGCGGGAACGGGCTCTTGTACGCCTCCTCGTAGGTGGCGAGAAAGGCGGACAGCTTCTCGTCGTCCCAGCCCTCTGCCCGCAACGCCGCGGCCACGGTCCGCCGCACGTACGGCCAGCGCAGCCGCATCTGGTTGGCCCGGGAGAACTCGCCGGTCAGCGTGTTGCCCACGATGACGCCCGTGCGCTCCTGGGGCAGCCCCTCCCCCGCCGGGAAACCCGCGTCGGCCAGTGCCGTGGCGGCGGTCTCCAGGGCCAGCCAGTGGGCCAGATCCGTCGACCGGTACGTGCTCCCGGCGACCTTGTAGCCGACCCGGTCGAACTCGTAGCCCTCGATGACGGCGGCGTTGCGGGCGTAGAAGCGGTCCGGGGCGGCCGGGTCGGCGTCGAAGTAGTCGTCGGCGTTCATCCGGACGTCGGGGAGCCGCCGGAACGCCCGGCGACCCGCGATCGCGTTCTCCCACAGTTCCTGTGGCGAACGGGCGTCGGGGTAGCGGCACGCCATCCCCACCACGGCGATACTGGTCATTGCTCACTCAGCTTTCGGGTCGCTGGCGACGGGTCGAAGGCGTTCCTGATGCGCTGGCGCCACACCTCGTAGGCGGGCAGGACGTCGTCCGGGGGCAGCCCGACCCGCGCCTCGTCGGTCACCCGTGTCGCGTCGCTCACCGTCATGCCGCAGAGGACACGGGTCGCCAGCTCGTTGTGCGGGGTGACGAGATCGGCACGCAGCCGGGCCGCGGCGCCGAACGACGCGCCCTGCGCGAGGTCCGGCCGGTACGTCCCCGCGCACTCGGCGAGCCAGGTCAGTTCCCGCTCACTCGCGCCGCCCGCGTAGCAGACGGCGAGGCCGGCCCCGGCGTACAGGTCGCGCCGGCGGTCGGCGGGGAACGCGTCGAGGAGGCGGACGAGCTGCTCCGGGTCCGTTCCGGCGACGAACCAGCAGGCCCGGCCGATGCCCTGGTCGATGGCGCGCACCGAGTAGTCCCGGGGGCCGTCGGCAGGCCACGCGAAGGTGGACGGCCGACGCCGCTGGCGCACGTACCGGTCGGTCCTGAAGTACGCCTCGTGGAACCCGTACCCGTCGAGGACGAGCCAGCGCAGCAGCGGGTCCGGGGCGTACAGCCGGGGCCACAGCAGACGCGGCAGGCGGGCCATCGCCCAGCCCACTCCGACGTACGCCATGTAGACGTGCTCGTCGTGGTCGGCGAGGAACCGCGCGACGTGCCGCGGACGCCCGGGCAGGGCGTCGCGGATGGCGAAGGCCATCGCCGCACCCTCGTAGGCGAAGCCCCGGTACGCGGCCGGCGTGGCCTCGACCGTGGGTGCCGCATCTGCCGGGCCATTCGCCTCGGCGGCCGCCCCGAATCCGTGCAGGAACGAGCTACCGACTGTTTCGAGGCGCTCGCGGGCCTGCTCGTTCTTGAGATGGAATCCGCGCGTGCTGACTTTGGTCTGCCCCACGTCGGGGGTCATGATACGGCGTCGAAGTCTGGTCAATGAACTCATCGTATGCTCCGGCCCTCCCGCTGAGACCTCATTGTTACGCGACTATGTGGAGCGAAACTTCTCCTGCATTGCGGCGGTCGCCGACGGCGTCCGGGGATCGGCAGGTTTCCGCTGCTCACCGGCATCGGTCAATGGTGGAGTGGATAGTGGACAGCGGAAATGACCATTACGGGCCGGTTAGCGCAACACAGGAGATGAACGCGGGGGGTGGCCCATACCACGATGACTGGCATCCGAACGACACCTCCGGAATTGACGTCCGGACTTCCGCAAAGGAGCGTGCCGTGGAATCCGACGAAGCGGCCGAACACCGGGTGCGCACGATGATTCTGGAGGCATTCGCCGACACCATCATCCCGGGCGAGAAACGCGGCCCTGACGATGCGGCGATCGCCGGCGTCGACGTCGGCGGCGGTGCCGTCACGGGCGGCGCGATCGAACTGCTCGAAGACCCCGCCGGAGGGCTGGCGCCGGCGCTCGACACGATCTGCGTGGAACTCGACGAGTACGCCCGGGAGCACGCCGCCGCCACGGGCCTCGACCTGAACCCTGATCTGCCGCCCTTCGTGGGCCTGCCATTCGAGGCCCGGACCGCGCTGATCGAGAAGCTGACCAGCCCCGATCATCCGGACAAGCAGATGTGGGTGGGGCTGGCGCTCTTCTGCAACATGGCCTTCGACAGCGCGCCACACCTGCACACCGTGGACGCGTTGGCCGCCGGGCATCCGGGCCTGCTGGCGATGAGGTACGAGACGCCCGACCCGGACGGGCTCTGGCGGTTCCCCACGTTCTCGTACGGCCGGCAGCTCGCCAACCCCCACCCGTCCACCACCGCCACGGGGAGCCCGGCATGACGGCCACCGAGTCCACCGACGTCCTGGTCATCGGCAGCGGCTTCGGCGGCGCCATTGCCGCGTACCACCTCGCCGCCGGCGGGGCCCGGGTGAAGGTCTTCGAGCGTGGCCCGTGGCTCAAGGCCGACGATTTCGAGCACGACTTCAAGCTGGGCGCGTCGTACACCCGGGTCTTCGACTTCGTCATCGGCGACGGCATGAGCGTGCTGGGCGGCAACTGCGTTGGTGGCGGCAGCGTGGTCTACTTCGCCACGATGCCGCGGGCGCCACGCTTCGTCTTCGAGCGCCACGGCAGCATCGGGCGACGCATGTGGCCCGCCGCCATCAGCCGCGACACCCTGGAGCCCTGGTACGACCGGGTGGCCGAGGCGCTGCCGGTGACCCAGCAGACGTGGGACCGGGTCCCGTACGCCGGTGGCCTGTTCGCCGCCGCCTGCCACCACGCCGGACGTACCGCCAACCCGGCGCCGTCGGCCATCGACGTGGGCATGTGCACGAACTGCAACTGGATGATGGCCGGCTGCCGCTTCGACGCCAAACGCTCGCTGCTGCTCAACTACCTGCCGGCCGCCCTGGCGCACGGCGCCGAGATCCGGCCGCTGCACGAGGTGCAGCACCTGGTCCGTAACGCCGACGGCAGCTACCGGGTCCACTATCGCGTCGTCGACGAGGAGGACTACCGGATCCTGCACGGCGAGGGGACGATCGACGCGAAGATCGTCGTGATCGCCGCCGGCGCGGGCGCCACACCGGTGATCCTGCAACGCTCGGAGCCGCACCTGGGCCGGATGCCGCACGCGGTCGGGCGGTACTTCTCCGGCAACGGTGAGCGCCTCAACACGGCCGTGTTCGACGAGGATCGGGTCCGCGAGGTGCTGAAGCTGTCGCGGCCGGACGGACGGGCCTACGAGGCGTACCAGATCGGGCGAGGTCCGACGGTCGCCAGCTGGGACCGGCTCGACGGCGCCCTGCCCGAGTTCGAGCGCTACTCCCTCGAACAGCTCTACTTCCCGCCCGCGCTGGGCACGATCCTGGCGCAGGTGCCCGACGCGAGCCCCAGCTGGTTCGGCCGGGACAAGAAGGAGATGCTGCGCCGCTGGCAGTCGTGGCTGACGATCTTCACGATGTCGGAGGACGACAACGAGGGCGTCTTCGGCCCGCCGCCGGAGACCGGCAACGCCCACCGCTTCTCGCAGCAGATGCTGGGCCACGGCCCGCTGCGGTACCGGCCCACGGCGAACACGTGGCGCGGATGGTCGCTGGCCGACGCCGACGTCAAGGACATCCTTGAGCGCGACGGGCTGTCCCGCGTGATGCCGTGGACGAACGACCTGGTGGGCGCGTACACCGTGCATCCCCTCGCCTCGTGCCGCATCGGCGACGACCCGGCGACCTCGGCCCTGGACGACCGCCACGAGCTGCGCGGGCACCCGGGCATCTTCGTGACCGACGGTTCCGCGGTGCCCGGCGCGTTGACGGTCAACCCGGCCTCGACGATCGCGGCCCTCGCCGAACGCGCCATGCCGGGCATCGTGCGGGCCGCACAGGAGCGGGGTGTCGAGGTGACCTACGGTGCGCCGTCGCCGGACGGCGAGACCGCCGGACGGCGTGCGATCGCCCGCCTGCGGTCATGAGTTTCACGGTCGCCGGGCTCACGCGGCGGGCCACCTTCGCGCACCTGCGACACGTCACCCCGGTACCTCCGGAGGCCGCGCCGGTGCGGGTCCGTCAGGTGTACGAGCAGGTCGAACGCGACTTCGGCCTGCTCGCACCGCCCATCGCCCTGCACGCCGCCGCGCCGGGACTGCTCGCCGCGGCCTGGTGCATCCTGCGGGAGACCCTGCTCGTCTCGGGCACGACGAGCCGTCGGGAGCGCGAGGCGGTGGCGGCCGCGGTGTCGGCTGCCAACACCTGTCCCTACTGCGTGGACGTCCACCAGGCAGCCGTACGCGGGCTCGGGCGCCGGGGCGCCTCGCCGCTTCCGACGGTCCTGTCGCCGGAGCTGATCGGCGTGGCCGTCGACTTCCACTACCTCAACCGCATGGTGAACGTCTTCCTGCGGGACTCACCGCTGGCGGCGGTTCCCGCTCCCCTGCTCGGTGGCGCCCGGAGCGTCGCGGCACGGTTGATGGGTCGGCTGGCCGGCCGGGAGGCGGTGGCCGGGCAGTCCCTGCCGATGCTGCCCGGCACGGCCGGCACGGTGCGGCGCCTGCCGGACGACCTCCGCTGGGCGGCGGGGCTGCCACACGTCGCCGCCGCCATGACGGGAGCGGCGGCGGTGATCGAGGACGCCGGGCAGCGGTCGGTGCCTCCTGCCGTACGCCTGCTGGTACGCGAGTGCCTCGTCGACGACGAGGCTCCGGACGACCTGGCGGGGGTGGCGGACTGGCTCGACTCACGGCTGGCGGGTCTGTCCTCTGCGGACCGGGCAACCGGACGACTGGCGATGCTCGTCGCCTTCGCCTCGTACCGGGTGCCCGACTCGGCGGTGGCCGCGGTCCGTGCCGAGGGCCACGACGACGCGGCGTTGCTCGGCCTGGCGGCCTGGGCCGCCCTGACCGCGGCACGCCGGCACGGCGACGCGCTCGCCACGGCGTACGAAACGGCGGGTTGACCGGCGAACGTCGGCCGGCCTCGGCCGGGGCCGGCCGAGCCGGCCGAGCCGGCCCTGTCAGACCTTCGGCACGTCGAACAGGGAGGGGAACTTCGCGATCAGCGCGAGGTCGCCCCGGGTCCGCAGTCGGCCCTTCATCGTCAGCACGACCGGATGCGCGTTGCCGGTCACCACCAGCAGGAAGTCGGCGCCGCCGATCGTCAGCGTCAGCTTGGGCTCGCGATCGGCGACGGGCGACACCCGGCACACCCCGTCCGCGATCTCCAGCTGGTAGCGGTCGACACCGCGGTCGGGCCGGTCACCGATCACCCAGTGGATGACGGCGTCGAGACCGGCGGCCCGGTCGGCCCGGAACACGTCCGGCATCCGCCGAAAGATCTCCTGCAACAGGGCGTCCCGGCGTTCCCCACTCATCAGCGCGCGGACGTCCGGCATCGGGGTGCTCTTGACGAAGATGGCGAGATCACGGGGCGCCAGCGCCGCCGGATCGGCGTTGTTGGTGGTCATCGAAGGCTCCTCTGGTCGTCGTCCGCGCGCGGGTCCTAGCTGTCGCTGACGCCGGCGGGCTGAATGACCCGCTCACGGATCACCCGCCGCCACTCCTCGTAGGCCAGGCCGTCGGCGGGCGCGTCGACCGCCGCGGCATCGGCCAGCTCGGCGGCGGCCTCCGACGACAGGCCGGTCAGCGCCCGCGCCGCCGCGTCGGTGTGCTCCGGGCAGTAGCCCGCCCACGTCCGCGCCTTGGCCGCGAAGACCGCGCCCTGGGCGAGGTGCGGGCCGTACTCGCCGGCCAACGACCGCAACGACTCGAAGCCCGCGGTGTCGCACCCGCCGGCGAACGTCGCGGCCAGTCCCACACCGCTCCACAGGTCCGCGCGGCGCGGGGCCGCGAAGCCGTCGACGGTCGCGGCCACCGCCGCCGGATCGGCCGCGTGCCGGAACCACAGCGCCCGGCCGACGCCCTGGTCGAACGCCCGCGGGAAGTAGTCGGCGTGCCCCTGCCACGGGTACGGCCGCGGCCGTCGCTGCCCGACGATCCAGGTGGCCTGGTCGAAGTACGCCTTGTCGAAGCCGTAGCCGTCGACGGCCAGCCAGCTCATCGTCGGGTGGTAGGGGATCCCGGTGAGGTCCGGCAGCACCTTGCGCCACAACACGCGCGGCAGCCGGGCCATCGCGAAGCCGATGCCGATGCAGGCGAGGAAGTAGTGCGGGCGCCCCGGCCCTTCCAGCAACTCACGGGTACGGGAACCGCCTGCCGTCGCATCGAGCACGGTGTAGGCCATCGTCGCGCCCTCGTAGGCGAAGCCACGACGTTCCGGGTCCACGAGAGCGAGCCGGCGTTCCAGCTCGGCGACGCTCGGACCCTCGATCCCCCACTCGAAGCCGCAGACCACCGCCTGCGGGATCGCCTCCAGGTGGACTGTGGTGGCGGAGGCCGTGACCGGGAATCCGAGCGCGGCGAAGGAGACCTGCTCCAGCGAAGGCGCGAGAACCATGCGGCGCATCGACCCGAACACTCTCGACATACCGGCCACCCTTCGTTCGGTGCCACGGCGGCGGTCACCGCGACGATTTCATCCTGGCCGGGTTCGAGGAGCTGCGCGTCTCCGAGCGTGCCCGGTCGGTTCCCGGCCCTGCGCTGGGCTTTCGGCGTGGTCCCGCATGGTCGGGTGGGACCGGCGTCGCCGCCGGGTGTGTCCACCCGGCGACGACGCCTCAGATCAGTTGGCGAACTGACCCGGCTCCCGGCCTGGGCCGGCGGGGCCCCGATAGGCCTGGGCGATCTCCAACCAGTGCGTGGCGACGTCCCCCTGGGCACGGACCGCGAGATCGTCGCGGTGCCGGCGGCGGGTGACCAGGAGGCAGAAGTCCTCAGCGGGCCCGGTGACGCGCTCCGGCGACTCGGCTGGGCCGAACTCCCACAGCGCGCCGGACGGCGCGGTGATCTCGAAGCGGAACTCGACGTCCGGGGTTTCGAGGCCGCGCGCCTGGTAACCGAAGTCCCAGGTCCGGACCGCGAATCCCACGATCTGCCCGATCCGGTCGGTGAACGTGCGCCGGACGCCGAGGGCGTCGGCGATGTCCTGGCCGTGGGCGAAGAGTTCCATCATCCCGGCCATGGCCAGCACCGCCGCCGGCAGCGGGCGCACCAACCACGGGACGAGCTGGTTCATCGGCAGGGCGCCCAGCGCCTTCTCGGCCCACGCCCGCTCCTCACGCCAGCGCCGCAACAACTCGGCGGGTTCCTCGGCGAGGTAGCCGGACAGTGCCGCGGTCACGTTGGCGTTGAAGTCGGCGCCCAGCCGTCCCGTCATGGCGACGAACTGGTCGGGGTCGGCCGCCGCGAGTCCGGCCATGCGGAAGGTGGCCGCGAGGTGGGCGATCTGGTGGGCGACGGTCCAGCCGGGCGCGGGGGTCGGCAGCGCCCACGCGGCCACGTCGAGGTCGCTGACCAGGCGGTCGAGGTCGTCGCCGTCGGCGGCCAGGTCGGCGATCACCTTGGGATACTGGTGTTCGGTCACTGTTCTGCCTCTCAGTTCGATGGCGTCCGGACAGCCCGGTCAGTGCCGGGGGACGGTCGCGAGTTCGGTGGGGGCGACCTGCCGGCGTCCGCCCAGCAGGGCGATGGCGATGACGAGCCCGAGGGCGGTGAAGATCGCGCAGGTGATGAACGCGGGGCGGAAGCCCGCCGCGGGCCCGGCGTCGGCCGAGAAGGAGACGAGCACGGTCGACACGATGGCGATCCCCAGACCGCCGCCGATCTGCTGGGAGGCGGTGTTCATCCCCGACGCGAGGCCGAGATCGGTCTCGGCGACACCGGCGAGAGCAGCCGCCGAGGCCGCTACCGTGCCGAGCCCCAGGCCGGTGCCGAAGACGAACAGCCCGATGAACAGCCCGACGGACGAGCCACCGGCCGCCACCGCCTGCGCCAGCAGCAGGCTGCCGGCACCGAGCAGGACGAGGCAGATCGCCGCCACCGGTCGGAAGCCGTACCGCGTGATGAACGACTGCCCGGCGTACGAACCGACCAACGCCATCAGTGGCATGATCGACTGCCGGATGCCGGATTCCAGCGGGGTGTCCCCGAGCGGGCCCTGGGTGTACTGGGCGATCGCCAGCGACATCCCGAAGGCACACATGATCATGGTGACCATGACCAGGTTGCCGCCGACCAGAGACGCCGAGCGCAGCAGCCGCAGCGGCAGCAGGGGCACGCTGGACCGGGCCTCGATGGCGACGAACACCAGGGCCAGCACGATCGCGGCGGCGGCGGTGCTCAGGGTCTGGACGCTGAGCCAGCCCTCCGCCGGCGCGGTCACGAGGGCGTAGATCACGAGCACCAGCGCCGCGGTGCTCGTCACGGCGCCCGCGACGTCGTACGTGCGCGTGGCGTTCAGGTCCCGGCTCTCGCGCAGCAGGACCGGGATCAGGGCCAGCATCAGAAGCGCCACCGGCACGTTGACGAAGAAGACGGCGGGCCAGCCGAAGCTGCTGGTGAGCCAGCCGCCGATGAGCAGACCCACGGTCGCGCCGACACCGGCGATGCCGGCCCAGCCGGCCAGGGCGAGATGCCGCTCGCGGCCCTCCGGGAACATGCTGGTGAGGATCGAGAGCGCGGTCGGCGCCATCAGAGCCGCCGAGAGGCCGTGCACGGCCCGGGCGGCGATCAGCACCTCGCCGTTCCACGCGAAGCCCGAGGCCAGCGAGACCAGCAGGAACAGCACCGTGCCGGCGAAGAACATCCGGCGACGCCCGAGCAGGTCGGCGGCTCGGCCACCGAGCAGCAGCAGGCCACCGAAGGTGACAAGGTTGGCGCTGAGCACCCACTGGGCCGCGCTGGGCGCCAGTCGCAGGTCGGCGCCGATCGTCGGCAGCGCCAGGATGACGATCTGCGTGTCGAGGATGACCATGAAGTTCGCGGTGCACAGCAGGACGAGCGCCCACCATCGGCGCGAGTCCGGCGGCGCTGCGGTGCCGGCGAGCTGAGCTGTGTCCATGTCGCTGTCCTTCGTCTCGATGGCTGAAGCGGGTCAGCGCCGCGAGCGCAGCACGCGGGAGATGATCGCGGGGCGCATGAGAGCCTGCGGCGGGTCGACGAGGCCCGCGGAGCGCAGGAAGGCAGTCGTCAGCACGCCGTCGTGAGCCGCTGCCGCCTGCAGGCGGGGGATGTACAGATTGCCCATCCGCACCTTCGCCGTCCGTCGGCCCACGACACCGGGGAAGCCGAGGTCGGCTCCGGCTGACATGTCCCAGGGCGCGTCGATGAGCCGGGACAGGTCGCGGAAGAAGGCCCGCGGCGCCGGCGGACCGGAGAGCACGTGTTCACCAAGCAATCGGGCGGACATCGCCGCCACCGTCATGCCCTGGCCGTAGACGGGGTTGAAGACGCACGCGGCGTCACCGAGGACGATCAGCCCATCCGGCGTCCGCGCCAGCCGATCGTAGCGTCGACGGATGCTCGCCGGGAACCGGAAAGAAGCCGCCGGCCCCATCGGCTCGGCGTCGCGGACCGCCTTGTAGATCTCCGGCACGGGCAGGGACTGCACGTACGCCAGGAAGCCCTCGTGGTCGGTCGGCGGCCGGTCGCCCAGGATGCCGGTCAGCGAGACGGCGTACCGGTCGGGCATCCGGGCGAAGATCGCGCCGCGCGGCTGCGCCGGGGTGGCGACCGGGAGCAGCGCGATGTCCTCGCCGATCGGGTCGAACGACAGCGGGCCGTGAAAGTCCATAGTGGTGTACGTCAGGTCCATCTTGACCCGTTCCTCCGGGACCCGCTGGTAGCCCAGCTCCTCCAGCCAGAGCGGCGTCCGCGAGCCGCGTCCGGTGGTGTCGACGACCAGATCGGCGTCGAGGACCTCCTCGGGTGCGCCCGGCGCCCGTCCCTGCACGCGGACGCCGGCTATCCGCTGCCGGTCCGGCGACGCGACCAGACCCACGATGTCGGTGCGCTCTCGATAGGTGACGTTGCCGAGGGCCCGAACCCGGGCCCGTACGCGCGACTCGAGCAGCGGCCGACCACTCGCGACGCAGACCAGCCCGGTCTCGGCCTTACGGATCATCTGGCCGTTGAAGTACCAGCTGAGGCTGGTGCCGAAGTCGCCGATCGGCACCCCGCCGGCCACCAGCTCGTCGGTGAAACCCGGGAACAGCTCCTCCAGGATCTGCTGGCCGCGGGCGAGCAGAGCGTGGATGTGGTGGCCCTGTGGCGCCGCCTGGCGGGGCTCCACCGGCCCGAAGAGGTCGTCGCGGTCGACGACGGTGACCCTCTCGCAGGCCGGGGACAACACCCGGGCCGCCAGTGATCCGGCGACGCTGCCGCCGAGGACCACCGCATGCGCAATCAGCGGAACGCCCATTACCGTCAGCCTCCTGGATTGGGACAAGAATCAATTGTTGCCAGTTATGGTATCGACCGGAAGCGCCATTACTTCTTCCAGAATGCTCTGTCCGGAAAGGGATTCCGGAAGCCTTTCCGGCCCACCTTCGCATCGCTAACATGGTCCGCGGACGCCGCCGCGATGTCTCTTGTCGCGAGGAATGGCGTTCCGTTCCCTCATCGAGTGAGGATTGCCGCATGAAACCGTTCCGGATCGACATTACGCAAGCCGCCGTGGACGACCTGCGCCGCCGTCTCGCCGACACGCGCTGGCCTGCCGACTCGCCCGCCGAGGACTGGAGCCGGGGCGTGCCGGCGACCTACCTGCGCGAATTGGTGGAGTACTGGCGAACCGGTTACGACTGGCGTGCCGCCGAGACCCGGCTCAACTCCTTCCCGCAGTTCACCACCGAGGTCGGCGGCACCACCGTGCACTTCCTGCACGTGCGCTCCCCCGAGCCGGACGCCACGCCCATGATCATCACGCACGGCTGGCCCGGTTCCTTCGCCGAGTTCACCGACATCATCGGGCCGCTCACCGATCCGCGGGCACACGGTGGCGACCCCGCGACCGCCTGCCACCTGGTCATTCCCACCATTCCCGGTTTCGGATTCTCCGGGCCCCCCAGCGGTCCGGGCTGGACCATGCCGCGGGTCGCCGCCGCCTGGGCCGAGCTGATGGCCGGGCTGGGCTACGAGCGGTACGTCGTCCAGGGCGGCGACTTCGGCGCCTGGATCAGCCTGGTGTTGGCGGGCCTCGATCACGAGCACGTCATCGGGGCGCACGTGAACTTCCTGCCGACGCCACCCTCGGGCGACCCCGCCGATCTGGCCGGGCTGACCGAGGTCGAGGGGGGACGGCTGGGGCTGTTGATGAACTACGTCGACGACCAGTCCGGGTACATGAAGATCCAGGCCACCCGGCCGCAGACGCTGGCGTACGCCCTGAACGACTCGCCGGTGGGCCAGCTCGCCTGGATCGTCGAGAAGCTGCACGAGTGGAGCGACTCGACCAAGGCCCCCGAAGAGGCGATCGACCGCGACCGGATCCTCACCAACGTGATGCTGTACTGGCTGACCGGCGCCGGCGCGTCGTCGGCCCACTTCTACTACGACAACGCCGAGCTCCTGCCCATCGCCAAGACTCCCCCGCCGCCTCCCCCGCCCCTGCCGGTGCCCCTGGGCGTGGCGATCTTCCCCCGCGACCCCGGCCAGCCGGTCCGGCGCTTCGCCGAGCGTGGCTTCCCGAACATCGTGCAGTGGACCGAGTTCGAGCGGGGTGGCCACTTCGCCGCCATGGAGCAGCCGGACCTGCTGGTCGGTGACCTGCGCTCGTTCGTCGCGGCCCTGCGGAGCTGAACCGCACGGTGAAGGGCCCCGGATGTCTCGGCATCCGGGGCCCTTCACCATGCGGCTCGTCAAGGGCGCTACCGCGGAGGTACGCGGCGTGGCGCTGGTCGGCGGACGAGCAGGATCACCAGGACGACGACCGTGACGAGATTGACCAGGAGCAGTACCGCGCTGAGACCGTCGACGCCGTGCTCGTGCCCCGCGTCGGCGTCGGCGGCCGTGGCGCCGGACGCCTGCGTGCCGACGGCGAAGCGGATGACGCCGCTGGTCTGTCCGCCAGCGACGCCGATGACGTGGTAGACGACCGTGTATGTGCCGTTGGCCTCGATCCGGACGGGCACCCGCAGGATGTCGCCCGGCCCGGCGGTCACGGCACCGGAGTCCACCCGCCGCCCCGCGCTGTCGACGACCGAGAGGTGCGACAGCGCGGGGTCGGCGGCCGCCGACAGGTTCAGTCGTGCCTCGCCCGGCGCCGTCGTCAGGCTCTGCGCGTCGGCGGGCGAGCTGCCCATCAGGCGTACCGCCGGCGCGCGGTCGGTGACCGCGACGAGCAAACCCAGTGGCAGCAGGACCAGCACGGCGGCGATGAGCAGGCGGGTCCGACGGGACACGGTCAGGCCGCTACGACGCTCGGGTGCGGCTGCGTCTGCACGCAGTTGCAGCGCGTCTGCTCCAGTTCCCGATCGTTCGGGCGCAGGTGCAGATACATCCCGATGATCATCGGCAGGAACACGACCGAGTTGTAGAACAGGTGCAGTTCGACCCGCGGGTAGATCAGTTGCAGGACGCTGGTCGGCACCGCCGCGCCGAAGAAGTTGGTGTGCAGCTGCGCCTGCAACAGCAGCAGGAAGTGCTCGATGTGGTGCCAGAACTGGATCACCAGGGCGACCGTCCACCAGGTGCGGGCCCGGCCGACGAAGCCGGGGCGGAGCAGGAACAGGCCGACCAACATGACCAGCGCGTACCCGTAGTGCATCCATTCCGAGGTCACCAGCCACGGGAGGAACTGCCCGAGCACGCCGCGCGCCTGGGGACGGGCCCAGCCGAGCACCCAGATCTGGTAAGCCTGGACCAGGTGTTCGGCCCAGTGCGCGAGCGTGATCACCAGGAAGCCCCCGAGCGCTGCCCGGTGATAGGCATGGTTGAGTGTGCGAACCGGTGCGACCACCATTCGGTTCTCCTATTCCGTGGGGTTCGATTCACGCGCCGCATCAACACAGCACGGGGCCAACGAGAAACGACACTGGTTCCCACCGGCGTTGGCTCTTCGTACGCGCCTTTCACGACTCGCGAGGCACGACAGCGCCATTGTCACGCCGCGGGCGTCCGCCGTTCTTCTCCTCGTGTGCGCTCTGCCGGACCCCGATCCGACGGGCTGCGGCGAAGCTGGCCCAGGCGGCCACGTCGACCAGCGTGGCGTCCGCCGGATGGTGGCGGCGGAAATCCTCGACGACCTCGGGGCCGACCCGGTAGGAGGCGAACGCGGTGAGCAGCGCGAGACGTGCCGCCGCCCGCTGCGGTGCGGTCAGCGGCTCGATCAGCTCCTCGCACCAGCGGGTGCTGAGGCCGGCGTCCTCCCCGGCCCACCCGTCGAGCCGGGTCACCACGAGGCTGCGGACCGCGGGGTCGAGCGAGCGCTCGCCGGCGACCTCGAAGACGCGGTAGGAGCGCGCCATCGCGTCCGCGATGCGTGGGCTGCCCGAGGCCCAACTGACGTCCGAGGTCGGCGGCGCGGCGTCGAGCAGGCGGGTGGCTCGGCCGGCGAGGTGCTGTCCTCGGAGGGTGGGCCGGAGCACCCGGCCGAGCCCCTGATTGAGCCGGCGCCGCGCGCGTGGGCCGAGGCCCTGCGGCAGCAGCGAGTTGGCAAGGAAGACGTTGACCACGCGGCTCAGGTAATGGAAGCCCACCACGACCCCGACCAGCTCCGCTCGCTCCACTTCGGACACTCCGGCCGGCAGGGGCGGCCCGTCGGCACGGTGTGCGCCGCGGGCCCATTGCACGAAGCGCCGCATTCGGATGTCGGCGATCTCGTCAGGCCGGTCCGCGGCGATCGCCTCGGCGTCGCGCTCGTCGGAGAGTTCGAAGAGGCCCGCCACGTGCAGATCGGCGCAGTAGGGACAGGTGTTGGCCACCGACACCGTTGCCGCGACCGCTTCCTTGACAGCGCGGTCCACCACTCCGGCCGGCAACAGCGGCTCCCGGGTGAGGGTCCAGTAGGCGGCCAGGACATCGTCGGACGGCGAGTGCAACAACGCCGGCGGCACCACGATCTGGAATTCCTCGGCGACCTGGCGATACACCGCCGCGACGAGTCCACGCGCCGTCGCGGCGGGCACGACGGTCAGGAACCTGACGTGCTTCTGAGCGACCGAGGAAGCAACCCGTCTCGCGACCATCAGAACCTCCCGCGTCAGATTCCCCGATTGCTCCCGCTGTTTGCGGGCCCGCCGGTGACCGCACGCCTCGCGCATCGGCACACCCACGCCCGGACTCGGCCGCCTCCTGCCCTGCGGGGTGACGTCCTCAGGCGGCCGCGCCCACCCGGTCCCGCACCGCGGTACTGCCGTGCTGGGCCTGGCTCAGCGCGTACTTGCGCGCGTCGAGCAGGGCGAGCAGCACCGGCGGATCCAGTGCGCTGCTGCGCCGCAGCACCATGTTCGCGGTGACCTTCGAGTCGGCGCGGACCGTGAGCGGGCCGTACGTCGCCACCGACACGGCACGATCGGCCACGTCGGCGCGCTGCTCGGCACCGTCCGGATCGGCCGACACCGACTGGGCCAACAGGTACCACGAGCCCAGGGGAACCGCGTCGAAGTGGACCCAGCCGGGTTGCTGCAGAACGGCGCACCGCGCCGGACGTCCTTCCGGGATACGGCCGCTGAACAGACCGACGAAAATAAGCGGGTGGTCATCGTCCTCGGCGAGACGGACCTGGCACGACACCTGGCCGCTCGGCGATCGGCCGGAGCGCCACTCGAAGTGCGGGTGGATAGACTGCGTGTAGCCGGCGTGTCGACGGAACGCGGTGGGCGACATACCGACGCTGCGGCTGAACCGCCAACTGAACGTACCGACGCTGTTGTAACCCACGCGGACGCTGATGTCCGCGACGTTCATCGATGTGGTGATGAGCAGGTCCTTCGCCCGCTGCAGGCGCAGCGCCGAGAGGAAGCGGGCCGGCGACACACCGGTCACCCGCCGGAAGATGCGAGTGAAGTGGAATTTGCTGAACATTGCAGCACGGGCCATGTCGTCGACAGTCAACTGTTCACCCATGCGGTCATGCATCGCTGCGACTGCCCGCAGCACCGCCTGCTCAGAAACGTCTTTCATGACACTCCCCCAGGTGCTGTTCCGCTGCATCATTCAACTCGTGGCAGTCAGATATGTGCGCGCCTACCTGACAATTGAATATAAAAGCCGGAACAGTGCGGTCAATTACGTCGAATGATCTCTCGACTTATCGCAACACTATCGGACGGCACGTCGGCAATCAACCCTGGGTGAGCGCGCGACGCAATCGTGGAGAAGCAGCGGGTATTGGCGCTACTGGATATGGATAGCGTGAATCACCGATATATGCACACCTCGTGGCCGAAGCGGTCCAGGTCGGCCGGGCGGCCTTGATCCGTCGGCGCATGACTGGAATTGATCACCATTGGCACTGCTCGGAGTGCACGCAGCCGGTCGTGGCGGATTGGCGGTGACGGACTCTGGACGGCGTGCCAGCAGGTCGGGCCGGCCTCCTGCCGTCATCGGCCGCCCCTGCGACGATACCCGCCGGTAACACCGGCCAGATACGTGATCAGCATGCCGGCGGGGCCTCAGATACGTGTCTCAGCCAGGGCTTTCATGGTGGACAGTTCTATTTGTGCGGTCAACCGCGACAACGGGCGTGGCTCGCGGAACGCGGGTCACGCCGATCCGTTCACCGGCCACTGACGGGCATGATTGGGAGGCCAGCTCTGGTTACTAACAGTGTTTGTGTGGTAATTAAGGGTTGCCGAAGTATGTCCGAGTCTCCTAGTCTCCTATCGGACGGCGCAACCATCAGCCACCTCGATTGCGCATCCGGCACCACCCGGAAGGAGCCGATCACCCGTGCTTCTCGGTCCACACCAGCCCAGGACAGCCACGACGACCTCCGCCGGCAGCGACGCCGCAACGACAGCGTTATTTCCGCGGCGCAGCCACAGCTAGCACGAGCGGTCGCGATCCACGGGCCTGAAACGTTGATCACCGGGAGCCACGATGCGAATATCTGACCTGAGTCGGCAGTCCGGGGTGCCGGTCGGGACGATCAAGTTCTACCTGCGCGAACGCCTGCTCCCACCCGGCGAACCCACGGGACGCAACCAGGCACTTTACAATAAGAATCACCTACGACGCCTTCGGCTGATCAAGATATTCACCTCCATCGGTGAACTCGACCTCACGTCGGTACGGCGGCTCCTGATCGCCGCCGAGGACGAGCACCTGTCGTCGATCGAGCTGTTCGAGGTGCTCAACCAGGTGTCGATGGCGGGCAAGGACACCGCCGCCGAGGAGGACGAGAGCCTCGATCTCGCCCGTGCCGACGCGAACCGCATCATCGAATCGTCCGGCTGGCAGGTCAACCCGGACGCCGCCGCCCGCTCACACCTCACCCTCGCGCTCGCCGCGATGCGGCGCCTGGGCTGCGACTGCGATCCGGACTTTCTCGACGTCTACCGGGAGGCAGCCGACCGGCTCGCCCGGCACGAGGTCGGTCGGATCGCGAACGACCGCACCGCGCGCATCGAGGCCCTCGCGCGCAACGTCCTGCTACACCAGGCGTTCGCGGCGATGCGCCAGCTCGGGCAGCAGCATCACCTGTCCCGCCGATTCGGCCTCGTGCCGGCGAACCAGGGGACGGCCGACGACGGCGACCGCGCCTGACACCCGAAGCCGATGCGCCGAGGCACACGGGTCGACCGGACAGGGACGTCGGCCCGGCGGGGCGGCGCCGACGGACTGACTGTGCCGGTGACGCCGGCGGAGCTGACGCGTGAGGGCCGGCCAGCTGGCCGGCCCTCAGAACGTGCTACTCAGGCTGGGTCACGCGGGCAGTTCTGGTAGACCGAGAGCACCCAGGCGTCGTCGCGCTTGACGAGGATCCACGAGGCCCGGATGGCGTCCGCGGAGGCCAGGTCGGTGCTCCCGGCCGCGATCACCCCGCCGACGGTCAACAACGCGACCGCGCCGGGCCCGAGGGGCTTGACGTCGATCGGCTTCCCGGTGACGGTCGTGCCGGCGTACACGCCCTGGTAGGCATCCGCCATGTAGTCGCGAATGGCCGTGCGGCCCTTCACGTACACGCCCGGCAGGATGAGCGTGCCGTCCTCGGCGAACAGGTCGGCGAAGGCGTCGGCGTCATGGGCCGCCCAGGCCTTCACCATCCGGGCCGACACGGCGCCGATCGCCGCCTGGTCCGATCCGTCCAGGACCGGAGCTTGTGTGTTGGTGGTCATCTGCTACCCACTTCCGTCGGCCGTCCATCGATGGCAACTGATGACCATCGTGGCCGGAGCCGCGCCGTCCTGGCGTCTTCCAGCGTGCGCCGGGTCGGCAGGGCGCAACGTCCGAGAAGTGCCGGCCGCCTGGTCCCGCCGGCGATGGAATTCGGTGCCGGCTCGGAGCGGGTCGCCGGACGCATCCGTGTACGCGCGCGCGGATGCCCACCGACGTATCGGTGGACATCCGCGAGCTGGTGGACCGATCAGATGAAGAACGTGTTGGGCTCCAGGCCGCACAGCACCCGGCCGTAGAGCTCCATCGTGGTCGTCGGCAGATGCAGAGCGTGCAGGGTGACCGCGCGGACGTCGCGCCGGATCCGCTGGATCGGCTCCCGCGTGTAGATCGACGATGCGCCACACGCGCCGGCCAGGATGTCGACCGCCTCGGCGGTCAGCTGCGGCACACGACCCGCCACGGCCCTGGCGTACGCGCGGTCGCGGACCGTCCACGGCTCCCGCGTCAGACCGCGCTCGTCCACCAACGTGGCGAGCCTGCGCGCGTGCCCCTCGGCCTCGTCGATCTTGAGGGCGGCGTCGGCCGCCTGCAGGTGCGTGATCGGCGCGTCCGCCTGGCGCTCGTAGTTGGTGTTGGAGATGGGCCGTTCGTTGATCCGGGCATAGAACTGCTCCTCGGCAGCACGCGCCATGCCGATCATCTTGCCGGAGGTCGACGCCGCCACCGCCGCGACCAGTGGCGACTGGAACATCGGCAGGTCCCGGTTGCGCTCGGACGCGTACTCGCCGGCGGTGAACGCGGCGATCCGCATGATGTTGGCGCCGGGCACGAAGACATCCTCCGCGACGGCCCTGACGCTGCCGGTCCCGGAGAGCGCGGACACGTGCCAGTCGTCCACGATGCGCAGCGCGCTCATCGGCACCACTGCCATCACCGGCTCGGGCTCGCCCTCGGACGGGATGAGCAGGGTGGAGAGCAGCTTCCACCCGCTGTGCGCGGCGCCACTGTTGAACGCCCACTCACCGTTGACCACGATGCCGCCGTCCTTGGGGACTCCGGTGCCGTTGAGCGCCAGCGTTCCACTGATCCGGGCGTCCGGGTCGGCGAAGATCTCGTCCTGCACCTCGTCCGGGAACAGGCCGACGTTCCACGAGGTGATCCACCAGGCGGCGACGTCGAACGCCGCGGCGCCGTCGCCGCGACCCAGCTCGATGCCGACGTCCAGCAGTGTGTGGGCGTCCACCTCGTACCCGCCGAAGCGCGCCGCGGTACGCATGCGGAAGATTCCGGCAGCCGTCATCGCCTCGACACTCTCGTCGGCGAGCCGGCGGTTCTCCTCCTGCCACAACGAATTCTTCCGGAGCACCGGGACAATGTCGGCCGCCCTCTTCGTCAGATCGGTTCGGTGTGACGTCTCGGTTGTCTGCACGGGGTCTCCTCCTGGTACGGCCCCATCGTGCCCCCGCCGGGAAGCGGATGGCGCAAACGGGCGGCTGCATGAAGCGCTGAAGGTCGTTGCCGGGAATTCAGGAAGTCACGTTAACCCCTGGGCGTCGGCCGGAAAAGACACATCAGAGCGTCGTGCGGAACCGCGCATTCTGAAAGAAGATCGGGCTCGACCAGGATCGTAGCTTTACGGTGACCAATTGACCGACGGCATCATGAATGGTGGACGAGATGAGTTACTGGTCCGATCGGAAGGTGCTCGTGGTCGGCGCGAGCCGTGGCCTCGGCCGTGGGGTGACCGAGGCGTTCCTGGCGGCTGGCGCGACGGTGACCGCCCTGTCGCGGAACACCGCACCGCTGGCCGCCCTGGCCGGCGCGCACGGCAACCTGAGCCTGGTCGACGCGGACGCCACCGACCCGGCCAGCCTCGACGTCCTCCGCCGGAACCCGCCGGACGTCCTCGCCCTGGTAGCCGGCGCCGCACCCGAGCTGCGTCCGCTGACGGAGCAGACCTGGGAGTCGTTCTCCACCCCCTGGAACACCGACGTGCGCATCGCGTTCCTCTGGCTGCGTCAGGTGTTGCGGCAGCCCCTGGCGCCCGGCAGCCGGGTCATCGTGACCAGCAGCGGCGCCGCGCTGAAGGGCTCCGTGCTCAGCGGCGGCTACGCCGGAGGCAAAGCGACAGTACGCTTCCTCGCCGACTACGCGGCCCAGGAGGCCGCACGTGCCGGGCTGGACATCACGTTCCACACGGTGCTGCCGCAGCTCACTCCGGAAACCGGCCTCGGCCGGGCGGCGGTCGACGCGTACGCCGAGCGCGCCGGCGTCCCGCCCGAGACGTTCGTCGAGCCCATGCGCCCGGTGCTGACGCCGGAGGCGGCGGGTGCGGCCTTCCTGCGGCTCGGCGGCGACCCGACCCCGCCCGGCACCGTGCACCTGCTGTCCGGCGCCGGTCTGACGCGACTGCCCTGAGCCCGCGCCAGACCGTCTCAGGGAAACCCAGGACGTACGCATGGCGGTGGCCACCATCGTGGTGGCCACCGCCATGACGGTCGGCACGGGGCTCAGGCGACCGCGGGGACCGCGGCGGTGAGGTACATCGGCACGCGGTCGTAGCCGTTCATGATGAACGAGCCCTGCGGGGGCAGTTCCTCGCGCGGCACGGCCAGGGTCAGGTCGGGAAAGCGCTCGAAGAGGGCCGGCAGCGCCACCATCGACTGCATCGTGGCCAGCGGCCGCCCCAGGCAGTAGTGCTCGCCGTGCCCGAAGGACAGGTTCGTCTTGTCCGGGCGGGTGATGTCGAAGTCGTTGGCGGTGTCGCCGTGCAGCGCCGGGTCCCGGCCGATCCCGGCGTACGCGATGAGGACCAGGTCGCCCTTGGCGATGTGGACGCCGGCGACGTCGATGTCCTCCTTCGCGTAGCGGAAGGGCAGCTGGGCGACGGCGGCGTCCTTGCGGACGGCCTCGTCGAAGGCGTCCATCCAGGTGTACTGCCCGGTGCGGATCAGCTCCAGCTGGTCGCGGTGGGTGCTCAGGTCGATGATGCAGTGGGCCAGCACGTTGCTCAACGTCTCCGATCCCGCGCCGAGCAGGACGTGCAGGCTACCGATCAGCTCCTCGTTGGAGAGCGTCTCGCCGTCCTCGTTCGCGGCGATCAGGACGCTGGTCAGGTCGTCTCCCGGGTCCTGACGGCGGCGGGCGGCGAGCTTGGACATGGCGTCGTGCCACTGGTCGAGGTTCGCCGCGGCCATCTCGCCGGTGTGGTTGGTCAGGCTGTTCTGCTTGGTGCCCTTGAGCGCTTCCTCCCGCACCTCCTCCGGCACGCCGAAGAGATCGCAGATGAGCGTGGCGGTCAGTGCGTACGTGAACTGCCCCTTGATGTCGACCGTCTCGCCCGGCCGCGTACTGGCCTCCATGTCGTCCAGCAGCCGCTGCACGATCGACTCGACGCGGGGTCGGGCCTTCTCGACCTCGCGCGGCGTGAAGGCGTGCGACACCAGCTTGCGCAGCCGGTCGTGGTCGGCGCCGTCACGAACGGTCAGGTTGTCCATCGCCACCCAGGTGATGAGCTCCCAGTCGTGCGGCACCTCGCCGCGCACGAACGGGGGCCAGTCCTCCTTCGCGTTCTTGGAGAGCTGGTCACCGGCGAGCAGCTTCCTGCCAATGTCGTACGACGTGACGCACCAGGCGTGGTAGCCACCGGGAACCTCGACGAGGGTGACCGGGCCCTCGGCGCGGATCCGGGCAGCTTCGGCATGAATGTCACGCCCCTCAGGATCGAGCATGATCGGGCATTTACCCATCGCGGGCCTCCATGGTTCGGTGCACGGCACCGGGCAGGGATCCGGTGGTGCGAAGAGCGGTATCTGCCGCTGAACCTAATGACCTCCCCGGCTCCATATTTCTTCTCGATTGCCGAGCGCGGAAATCCACTCCGCGTGTGCCTTCATGACGGCGGAACAGCAATTGTGAAGAGGTTTTGCGGGGCCGTGGCGGGCATCCTCGACTCGATAACGCGTAAATCCAGAGGAGACGGTCATGGCTCGATTCAAGGTCGGCGTGCTCTTCAAGCCGCAGCACTGCGAGATGGCTCAGCTACGCGAGGGTTGGCGTGCGGCGGACGAGCTCGGTGTGGACACCGTCTGGACCTGGGACCACTTCTATCCGCTCTACGGCGACCCGGACGGCGCGAACTACGAGTGCTGGACCACGCTGGCCGCGCTCGCCGCCGACACCCGGCGCGTCCGGTTCGGCTCGCTCGTGACGTGCAACAGCTACCGCAACCCCAACCTGCTCGCGGCCATGGCGGGCACGGTCGACCAGATCAGCGACGGTCGCCTGATCCTGGGCCTGGGCGCCGGTTGGTTCGAGCGGGACTACACCGAGTTCGGCTACCGGTTCGGCGGCGCCGGCGAACGGCTGCGGGCGCTGGAGGACGGCGTGCGGACCGTACGGTCCCGCCTGGCCGCGCTGGTCCCGTCGGCAGCACGGGTGCCACTGCTGATCGGCGGCGGCGGTGAGAAGGTGACCCTGCGCATCGTGGCCCGGTACGCGGACATGTGGAACGACTTCGGTTCGGCGGAGCGCTTCGCCCACAAGAGCGCCGTCCTCGACCGCTGGTGCGCCGAGCTGGGCCGCGACCCCGCCGAGATCGAGCGCACCACGATGATCGAGACGGCGGAGGTGGACGAGGTCGACGCCTACCTCAAGGCCGGCGCCACCCACGTCATCCTCGGCCTGGACACCCCGTTCGACCTCGAACCCCTGGACCGCCTGCTCGCACACGCGAGGGACTGAACACGTCAGCCGGCCGGTCGCCGCGGGCCACGTACCGGGCCAGCGAGGCCCAGATTTTCGGTGTTGCTGTCGATCTACCGCCCGCGCGACCCGTCGTAATGTAGAGGCCACCACCGAGGGGGCCGGCACACGACGGGACATGAGAGATGGCCAAGTACATGATCCTCATCTACGGCGACGCCCAGCAGTGGGACGCGATGACCGACGAGCAGTGGAAGGCGCACGACGCGGCGCACGAGGCGTTCGTCGCCAAGGCCGGCACGCAGATCATCGACGGTCAGCAGCTGGAGCTGGCGCCCACGGCCACCACGCTGCGCTCGGACTCGGTGGGTCAGATCCAGACGACCGACGGCCCGTTCCTGGAGACCAAGGAGGCGCTCGGCGGCTACTACCTGATCGAGGCGACCGACCTGGACGAGGTTCTGTCGATGGCGACGCTGCTTCCCGAGGTGCACGCTTCGCACAGCGGTGTGGAGATCCGCCCGGTGGTCGACCACGGCTGACGTGGCCGACCCACGGATGAAAGACGAGGTTGTCGCGGCGGTCGCCCAGGCGCACCGCCGCGACTGGGCCCAGGTGTTCAGCACCACGGCCCACCTGACCCGGGACCTCGACCTCGCCGAGGAATGCACGCAGGACGCGTTCGCACAGGCCCTGGAGACCTGGACGGAGACCGGTGTCCCCGACCGACCGGGCGCCTGGTTGACCACCATCGCGCGCAACCGGGCCCGCGACGTCCTGCGCCGCGAATCGGTGTTCCGTCGCAAGATGCCGCTGCTCGTCGCCGACGAGACCACGCCGGGGCCCGAGGACGGCCTGGTCGACGACCGGCTGCGCCTCATCTTCACCTGCTCGCACCCCGCCCTGGCCCGGGAGGCGCAGGTCGCCCTGACCCTGCGCCTGGTCTGCGGGCTGTCCACACCCGAGGTGGCCCGCGCGTTCCTGGTGCAGCCGGCGACGATGGCAGCCCGGATCACCCGGGCCAAGAAGAAGATCGCTGCGGCCCGCATCCCGTACCGGGTGCCGGGCCCGGACCAGCTCGAGGAGCGGGTGAGCGCCGTCCTGGAGGTCGTCCACCTGATCTTCACCACCGGGCACACGGCGCCGCTCGGCGCCCACCTGGTTCGCCAGGATCTGGTGGACAGCGCGATCAGCCTGGCCCGCATGCTGCATCTGCTCATGCCGACCAACGCCGAGATCAGCGCGCTTCTCGCGCTGCTGCTGCTCAACGCCTCGCGCCAGGACACCCGAATGTCCGCGGACGGGCGCCTGGTGCTGCTGTCCGAGCAGGATCGCTCCCGCTGGGACCGGCAGCTCATCGCCGAGGGCCGGTCGTTGGTGACCGACGCGCTGCGCCGCCGGCCACCGACGCGGTACGCCCTGGAGGCCGCGATAGCCGCCCTGCACGCCGAGGCGGCGAGCTGGCGGGACACCGACTGGGCCCAGATCGTCGCGCTCTACGACGCCCTGTTCCGGCTCTGGCCCTCGCCCGTGGTGGATCTCAACCGGGCCGTCGCGATCGGGCTCCGCGACGGCCCCCGGGCCGGCCTCGACGCGCTGAATCCCCTGCTCGCTGATCCGGCCCTGGCCACGTACGGGTACCTCAGTGCCGCCCGGGCCGACTTCCTGCGCCAACTGGGGCAGTGGTCGCAGGCCCGGACGGCCTACGAGGAGGCGTTGACCCTCACCGACAACGACGTCGAGCGCGCGTTCCTCAATGAGCGCCTGACCGAAGTCCAGCGGAATCTGTGAGTGCCAGCACCTCGCGGACGGTCTCGTAGAAACCGTCGACACCGTGGAGGTCGCGGCGGTTCGCGCAGTCCTCGGCGTACTGCTCGCTCATGGTCTGGCCACCGCTCTCCAGCATCGCGATCTGGCTCGCGTAGGCGCCGACCGCGTGAAGTTTGCGGGCCCACTGGCTGTCACTGATCGCGACGGCCACCGGCTCCGACACGCGTACGCCCGCCGGCAGCGCCGGCATGACGTTGACTCCCGGCCACGCGAGGTAGGGGAAGTCGTCCCAGAGCGACAGCGGCGAGTCGGTCCTGGCCACCGCGGCGAGGACGGCGTCGCGGGTGCGCCGGTGGTCGACGTGATTGCCGACCGCCGCGCACGTGACGACCCGGTCGACGGAGAACTCACCGATCACCCGCTCGATGTCGGCGGCCACAGCGGCGACCAGATCGTCCTCGTCGTCGGCATGGTGATCCATCGGGTTCTCGTCGTCGATCACCCAGCCGCCCTGCGCGTTCCTGCGGTAGATCGCGTCGAGGAACGGGCCGCACAGATACGGCGGGTCGACGCCGAGCGTGGCGAGGGCCGCGACGTTCTCGTCGCGCCGCGCCGCCACGGGATCACCGACGATCGCCCACTGGTCGTGGAAGGTGGTCGCGATCGGCGAGTACGGCGGCGCGGGACTCCCGGCGAACACCGTGTAGACGACGACGTGTTCGCCAGCGTCGGCCAACTGGACGAGGTGGCCGCCGTAGGACAGCACCGCGTCGTCGAGATGCGGCGACACCACCAGGGTTGTCATGCGGCTCTCCCTTCGAAGTGGGGTTGCTGCGAATGTGCGGTCGGCAGCACCGGGTCGGCGTACGAGATCGTCCGGCGGCCGATCCGGCCGGCCTCCGCGAGGATCTGCATTCCCCAGGTGTCCCAGACGCCGGCCATCCGCGAGGTGATGACGACCGTGCCGGCACTGTCGTCGCTCAGCGGCGTGGACAGCCCGAGAGCGTGGTAACCGCTGTGGTCCCCCGAACGCACGGCACGGTCGAGGAGCTCGTGATCGAAGTCGACGAGGGTCGCGCCGGTCACCGACGCGGGCAGCTCGCCGCCGCACCCGATGATGGTGACCGCCTCGTCGTCGGGCACATCCGCCAGGGCGTCGGCTATCTCGGCTGAGACGCTCAGGCCCCGCGCCCGCTGCTGCCAGTCGAGGAGCTCCAGGTACGTCGGCTCCCACTGCCAGAACTCGCCCTTCTCCACCATCACGGCCAGACCCATCTCGATCGCGGGCTCGGGGAACTTGCTCAGGAACAGCCGCATGTTGGCGAACAGCTCGTCGAAATTGGCCTTGTGGTCGCGGTCGTGCGGCGCGACAACCGCCCACGCATCCGCCGCGAGCTCGATCGTCAGGCCGGCGCGGTGCAGCCGGAAACCCAGCTCCATGTCCTCGCCACCCCAGCCCTGGAATCGCTCCTCGAAGGCGCCGACGCGGCGGAAGTCGTCCATCCGGATCGAACAGTTTCCGGTCCAGAAGGCCTTCCAGGGGATCGACCGTTTCCTCAGGTCCATGCCGCAGCCGGCGAAGTAGGGCTGGCGCACGTCCTGGAACTCCGGTAGGTGGCGGTAGCGCTCCACCACCAACTCGGGCGACAGCTGCGCGAGGAGCTCGTCCACCCCCACCATCGGCGAATCGGGGTTGTAGCCGTAGCTGGGCCCCACCACCGCCCGCCGCGACTCGCCGCCCTCGTGGGCGGCCAGGTGCGCGGCGAGGAACTCCGGGCCCACCATCGACCCGGTGTCGAGAATGACCAGCAGCCCGCCGACCGCCATCCGGGCCGCGCCGTTGCGCGCGGACGCGACCCGGAACCCGCGGTCCTCCTGATGGAAGTACGCGATGTGCAACAGGTCGGCGTAGGACCGCACGACGTCGGCGGTGTGATCGGTCGAACCGTCATCGCCGACGATCACCTCGAAATCGTCGGTGGGAATCGTCTGCCGGGCGAGCTGCCGAAGGGTCTCCGACAGCAGATCGGCTGAGTTGTAGGTCGCGATGATGACGGATACCCGCCGCCGGTGGCCCATGGTGCTCCTTCGCATGGTCGGTCCAGCTCTTCGAACTGGCCTACGGGTTCACGAGGTTGCCGGGCCGGCGTACGAGATGGTGCGCCGGCCGATCCGGTCGGCCTCGGCCAGGATCTCCGCACCCCAGGTGCCCCAGAGGCCGGCCATCCGGGAGGTGATGACGACCGTGTCGACGCTGTCGTCGGCCAGCAGCGTGTGCAGCCCGACGGCGTGGTAGCCGCTGTGGTCCCCCGAACGCACGGCACGGTCGAGGAGCTGGTCGTCGAAGTCGACGAGGATCGCGCTGGTCACCGTCGCGGGCAGCTCGGCGCCGCATCCGATGATGGCGACCGACTCGTCGGCCGGCACGTCCGCCAGGGCCCTGGCGATCTCGTCGGAGACGCTCAGGCCGCCGGTCTGCTGCCGCCAGTCCAGAAGCTCCCGGTACGTCTGCTCCCAGGCCCAGAACTCCCCCTTGTCGAGCATCACGCCCAAGCCCATCTCGACCACGGGCTCCGGGAACTTGCTCAGGAACATCCGCATGTTCGCGAAGAGCGCGTCGTAGTTCGCCTTGTGATCGCGGTCGTGCGGCGCCACCACGACCCAGGCGTCGGGCGCGATCTCGATCGTCAGACCGGCCCGTTGCAGCCGAAGCGCCAACTCCATGTCCTCGCCGCCCCAGCCCTCGAACTTCTCCTCGAAGCCGCCGACCCGGCGGAAGTCGTCGGTCCGCACAGAGGAGTTCAAGGTCCAGAATGCCTGCCAGGCCACCAGTCGCCGGCTCAGGTCCATCTCGCAGTCGGCGAAGTAGGACTGGCGGATGTCCTGGAAGTCGGGTAGGTCGCGGAACTGCTCCACCGCCGTCTCCGGGGACATCTGCGCGAGAAGCTCGTCCACCCCCGCCATCGGCACCTCGGGGTTGTAGCCGTAGCTGAGGCCGATCACCGCCCGCCGCGACTCGCCGCCCTCGTGGGCGGCCAGGTGCGCGGCGAGGAACTCCGGGCCGACCATCGAGCCGGTGTCGAGAGTGATCAGCAGCGAGCCGACGGCGAGCCGGGCGGCGGCGTTGCGCGCGGCGGCGGCACGGAATCCCCGGTCCTCCTGAAAGACGTACTTGACCTGGAGGGTGCCGGCGAAGGACCGCACCACCTCGGCGGTGTGATCGGTCGAACCGTCATCGCCGACGATCACCTCGAACTCGTTGGTGGGAATCGTCTGCCGGACGAGGTAACGCAGTGTGTCGGCCAGCAGGTCGGCCGAGTTGTAGGTCGCGATGATGACGGATACCCGGATCCGATGGCCCATTTCTCTCTCCCTCGTGTGGTCGGTCAGCTGTAGGCCTTGGCCTGGATGGCGAACATCTCGGCGTAGGAGCCGCCGGCGCGCATCAGGGTGTCGTGGTCTCCGACCTCGAGCAGTTGCCCGTCGCCGACCACGATGATCTTGTCTGCCATCCGTGCCGTGGAGAAGCGATGCGAGATCAACACCGTGATCGCCCCGGTCCGCGCGCTGGTGCGCCTCGCGTGTTCGGCGTAGCGCTCGAACAGCTCGTGTTCGGCCTGCGGGTCGAGGGCCGATGTGGGTTCGTCGAGCAGCAGCAGCATCGGGTTGTCCCGCATGAGCGCCCGACCCAGGGCGAGCTTCTGCCACTGCCCGCCGGACAACTCGGCGCCATCGGCGTACGACGTGCCGAGCTGGGTGGACAACCCGTCCGGCAGGGCGCGCAGGACGTCGGTGGAGTGTGCCTTCACCAACGCGTCGTTGACCGCGGCCTCGTCCGACACCCGCGCCACGTCACCGACACCGACCGCCTCGAGCGCCCGGATCTCGTACCGCACGAAGTCCTGGAAGCCGGCGGCCATCCGCTCGCGCCACCGCTCGACGGGCAGCCGTCGCAGGTCGACACCGTCGACGAGGATCCGGCCGGCCGTGGGCTGGTAGAAGCCGCACAGCAGCTTGACCAGGGTCGTCTTGCCGGCGCCGTTCTCACCGACGATCGCCACCGTGCTGCCGGCGGCCAGCGTCAGGTTGACATCGCGCAGCGTCGGCCGTTCGGCGCTCGGGTAGCTGAAGCTCACGTTCTCGAAGGCGATCCCGGTGACCAGCCGGTCCGGGACGGGCTGGTCGGCCAGGGACCCGGCGCCGGCGACCGCGTCGCGCAACCGATCCAGCCGTAGATAGGTGTTGGCGAGACGTTGCAGTTGTTGCAGCTGCGTGACGGCGCCGGTCACCTGCTGGTTGACCTGGGTGGCCAGCACGATGACCAGGACCACCTCGCCGACGCTCTGCTGCCCGGCTATCGCGTTGCGCACGACGAGCAACACCGCTCCGACGTACGCGAGGCCGAAGACGACCTGACCCGCCGCGCGTAGCGCCATGGCCTTGAGGTGCGCGCCGTAGAGGCCAAGGGTGGCGGTTCGCCACAGGCTCGCGTACCGCTGCCGGAGTTCCTTCTCCACGCCGAACACCCGCAGCTCGCCGGCGTAGCGGGCGGTGGTCGTGGCCTGGAAGAGGTTGAGCGCGACACGGGTCGGCTCGGCGACCGCCGTCTTGGCCCGCTCCAGGGCGCTCTCCGCCAGCCGACCGGTGAACAACGGCACGGCCGCGGCCACCGGGAGCAACAGCAGCAACGGGCTCTGCCACGCCAGGATCGCCGCGCCCAGGACGACCGCCAGCACCATCGTCGCCGCCTGGAACAGCGACTCCATGCTGCTGCGGAACTGCCCGCTGTCCTGGACCAGGACGGTGAGCTCGTCGGCCTGTTCGGGGCGCTCGTGATGGCCGATCCCCTCAGATCCGTTGGAGACCGCCAGCAACTCCCGGTGCAGGTCCAGCTCGATCAGTTCGGACAGCTCGAAGTACGCGACCATGGCGAACTGGCCGGAGGACTGCGCCAGGATGGCGAGCAGGGCCACCACCGCGCCCAACACGGCGGCCTCGGTCGCGTCCCCGCCGATGACCGCGTCGGTCATCATGCCGAGCGCGACGGCGAGCAGGGCGGCCGACGCGGCCAGGGCCAGCATGAGGAAGGTGGCGACCACGGTCTTGCGCGCGTCGATCCGCCATGCCGCGGACAGCAGCTTGCCGACGCCGGAGAACATCTCCCTCACAGCAGCACCTCGTCCCGGTCCGAGTCGGTGTTGTCGGCGAAGCGGTTGGCCTGCAACCTGAACAGCTCGGCGTAGCGCCCGTTGCGAGCCAGCAGCTGGTCGTGTGAGCCCTCCTCGCTGACCCGGCCGTCGTGCAGCACCACGATCTTGTCGGCGTGCCGGACCGTCGAGAAACGATGGGAGATGAGCAGCGTGGTGGCACCCTGGGTGAGCGCCGCGAACTGATCGAAGAACTGCGCCTCGGCGCGTACGTCGAGGCTCGCTGTCGGTTCGTCGAGCACGACGACCGACGCGCCGTGGCGCAGCGCGAACAAGGCCCGCGCCAGCGCCAGCCGCTGCCACTGGCCGCCCGACAGCTCGGCGCCGCCGGTGACATGCGCGGCCAGCGGCGTGTCCAGGCCGCGGGGCAGCGAGTTCAGCACGTCGGTCAGGCCCATCGCGGCCACGGCCTCCCGGACGCCGTCCCGATCGTCCGCCGAGCCCACCGCGCCGAACGCCACGTTGTCCGCCGCCGAGAACTCGTAGCGCAGGTAGTCCTGGAAGATCACGGCGAGCCGGGCCCGCCACTGCGACAGCTCGAACGTGCGGATGTCGACCCCGTCGAGGCGTACGGCGCCGCGGTCGGGCTCGTAGAGCCGTGCGAGCAGCTTCACCAGGGTGGTCTTGCCCGCGCCGTTGAGCCCGACGATCGCGGTGCAGCTGCCGACCGGGATTCGCAGGTCCAGACCGTCGAGCACCGGCCGGTCCTGACCGGGATAGTGGAACGACACGTCGTCGAAGTGGATCTCACTGACCGGCTCGGGTGCCGGGCTCCCGGAGCCGGTCGGCTCCAGCACGGTGTACCGGTCGATGTGATCGGAGAACCGTCGCACCGCCCGATGGGTCTCGGTGCCGATCGCGGTCTCCAGGTCGGCTTCCGGGTAGAACACCGACAGCCGGATGGCGCCCAGTGCCGCCTGCATGATCAGGACGAACTCGGTAAGCGTCAGCGTGCTGATCGCGGTGGCGCCGATCGTCGCGAAGATCGCCCCACAGGCGAGCAGGCTGAACCCGGTGGACCACACACCCGGCCACAGGTAGACGCGCCGCCGCGCCGCCCACAGCGGTGTGAACCACGCGCGGTAGGACGAGCGCATCTCGCCGTCCATCCAGTTCGCCAGCCCGAAGACCCGGATCTCCTTGCCCGCCGGCGCCTGCACGGCCAGGTTGCGGACGTACTCCACCTTGTTCTGCTGGGGCATGAGGCTGAACCGGGCGTGGGCGTAGCGGCGCAGGCCGCCGCGCTGCACGTTGCGGAACCACAGCACGGTCACGGCCACCGCCAGGGCCGCCCACCAGGAATAGACGACGCCGATGATGGCCGTGTAGCCGACCAGTTGGCCGTACCGCGCGATCAGCGCGAGAGTGCCGGCGCAGGCGCTGCCCGGCCCCCACATCTGCAGGCCGTGTTCCAGCTCGCGGGCGGCGTAGCGCAGGTCGGCGAGGACGGACTGGTCCTCCATCGGCCCGACCCCGGTGCTGCGCGTGGACGCCCGCATCACGTCGTCCACCACGGTGCCGTCGATCCGCCGCGCCAGCAGCTCGCCCAGCGAGAGCTGGGCCGGAGCCAACACCTGTTGCAACACGAAGATGCCGGCCGCCGCCGCGAAGACCGGCACCAGCTCCCGCCACGCCGTCGAGTCGAGGCCGCCGTCCACCGCCCCCGGCACCTTGCCGAGCACCACGCTGGACGTGATGACGAACGCGATGGGCAGCGCGGCGAGGAGCAGGTTGAGCAGGAGGAGCGCGCCGAGGAGGCCGAAGCCCGCTCTGGGCATCAGGCGGAGGATGCTCGCACGCGCGGATATCAGTCCCCACAGGCTGCTGCGCATGGTCATCGATCTCCCTACTCGACCGCCGGTGCTGTCACTGCTCCGACGAACGTCGAGCGGTCGAGATCGACACGAGGGCCGAATTCCCTCGCGGAAGATGGTCGGATCGCACCGACCCGGCAACAACGCGGCAATGTGGGAGAAGAGCTCGCGGCATTCCGATCCGTCGCCCTCTGCGCCCCGGCAGAGTTCAGCGGGCCGGATCCCAGCGCGGCGGCGCCCCGCGGTCGGTCAGACGTCGGCCTCGATGGCGAAGGTGTTGCCGTCCGGGTCCTGGAACCACGCGATACGACCACCGCCGGCCCGCTCGGTGATCCCCTTCGAGTCGTGTTCGATCTGCTCGTAGCGGGCGAACTCGACGCCGGACGAGGTCAGCTCGTCGACGATCTCGTCGATGTCGTCGACGTACCACGTCGCCAGCGTCGCCTGGGTCTTCCCGGCGGTGACCGACTGGTACACGTTGAGGGCCGGACCGCCACCGGAGGCGTAGATGCGGCTGCCGTCGGCGATGGTGGCGCTGGGCGCGGACCACAGCGCCACCAGGCCCAGCTTGCCTTCGTAGAACGCGACGGCCCTCGCGATGTCGGACACGGCGACCGATGTTCTCAGGTGGTGTGCATTCAATGGCATGACCCACCCTGGCACGGACGGGCGGCCCTGGCACGCGACGCGGGGCGGGTTCGGCGTGGTGCCGAGCCCGCCCCGCGTCGTCAGGTGGTGGAGGGTCAGCGTTGCAGGGTGAGCAGGCCCGGGCGGTAGGGCAGGAGGCCGTAGTCGCCGCCGGAGTTGGGGGATCGGCCTTGGTAGAGGAGTTGGAGGTTGCAGGGG